>JBEKDV010000249.1:0-11390 GCA_050014175.1 Candidatus Solibacter sp.
CGGTATCTATTACGGAACCCCGCGCGGCATCATCGAAAACGGCGGGGAAACGCGAGCGGTCAATACCATGACTTACACGCGCTCGGAAATCGAACGCGTTGCCCGCATGGCCTTCCACCTGGCGCGCGCGCGCCGCAAGAAAGTTACCTCGGTGGATAAGTCCAACGTGCTGGAGAATTCGCAGCTCTGGCGCAGGGTGGTCACCGAAATGGGCAAGGACTATCCCGATGTGGAGCTCGATCACATGCTGGTGGATAACTGCGCCATGCAGCTTATCCTCAACCCCAAGCGCTTCGATATCGTGCTGACCGAAAACATGTTCGGCGATATCCTCAGCGACGAAGGCGCGGTGCTGGCGGGCTCCATCGGCATGCTGCCCTCGGCATCCATCGGCGACCGGCGCCCCAGTGGCGCCTGGGTCGGGCTCTACGAACCGGTACACGGCTCCGCCCCCGATATCGCCGGGCAGAATAAAGCCAACCCGCTGGGCGCCATCGGCTCGGTGGGCGCCATGCTGGCCTACAGTTTCGATTTGAAGGAAGAAGCCGCGGCGGTGGAAACAGCCATCGAAGCGGTCCTCGAAAGCCGCCACGTTACTGCGGACTTGAGGCCTTCCGGCGCGCCTGCCACCACCGAACAGGTTGGCCTGGCAGTATGCGCCGCAATCGGCTGAGCGCGGAACCTACCGGTCCCCGCGCTCGGCCTAAAAGAGTAGACAGAAGTCAGGAGCCAGAATTCAGAACGATGCCGCGTGCTACGCTATTCTGTCTTCTGTCTTCTGACTCCTGACTCCGGTTTTTCTTATGCCAAGCACCATCATCGAAAAACTCTGGGACTCTCACGTAGTCCACGAGCGCCCCGGCGCTCCCACCCTGCTGTTCATCGACCTGCACCTGGTCCACGAGGTGACGTCGCCCCAGGCCTTCCAGGGCCTGCGCGAGCGCGGCCTCAAGGTGCGGCGTCCCGATCTCACCATCGCCACCGCCGATCACAGCATTCCCACGTCGGACCGCTCCCTGCCCATCGTCGATCCGATCGCGCTCAAACAGCTCGATCAACTGGAGACCAACTGCCGCGAGTTCGGCATTCGCTGCCTCGGCGTGCATAGCAGCCAACAGGGCATCGTCCACGTGATCGGCCCCGAACTGGGACTCACCCAGCCCGGCATGACCGTGGTCTGCGGCGATAGCCACACCGCCACCCACGGCGCCTTCGGCGCGCTGGCCTTCGGCATCGGCACCAGCGAAGTCGAACACGTGCTGGCCACCCAGTGCCTCTTGCAGCGCCAGTCGAAGACCTTCCAGGTGCGGGTGGATGGCCGCCTCGGCGCCGGCGTCTCGGCCAAGGACATCATCCTCGCGCTCATCGCCCGCATCGGCATCGGCGGCGGCACCGGCAGCGTCTTCGAATACACCGGCAGCGCCATCCGCGCGCTCGGCATGGACGAGCGCATGACGGTCTGCAACATGTCGATCGAAGGCGGCTCGCGCGCCGGACTGATCGCGCCCGACGACACCACCTTCGAATACCTCGCCGGCCGCCCGCATGCCCCCCAAGGCGCCGCCTGGGATGCAGCCGTCGCCCGCTGGAAGCAGCTTCCCACCGACGAAGGCGCCACCTACCACCGCTCCATCTCCATCGATGCCGATGCGCTCGAACCGATGATCACCTACGGCACCAACCCCGGCATGGGCGTATCGATCAACGCGCCCTTGCCCGAACCTTCGCAGGTGGCCGACCCCATGGCGCGCGATTCCATCGCCAAGGCCCTCGCCTATATGGGCCTGGAAGGCGGCAAGCCGCTGGTAGGCCACCCCATCGACGTGGTCTTCATCGGCAGTTGCACCAATTCGCGCATCGGCGATCTGCGCACCGCCGCCGGCCTGCTCAAGGGCCGCAAGGTGAGCGAAAAAGTGCGCGTATTGGTGGTGCCCGGGTCGCAGGAAGTCAAGCGCCAGGCCATCGCCGAGGGGCTGCCCGAGATCTTCCGCGCCGCCGGCTGCGAATGGCGCGAGCCCGGCTGCTCCATGTGCATCGCCATGAACGGCGACCAGCTTTCGCCCGGCCAGTACAGCGTTTCCACCAGCAATCGCAATTTCGAAGGACGGCAAGGCAAGGGCGGACGCACCTTCCTGGCCAGCCCGCTGACCGCCGCCGCCAGCGCCATCACCGGCGTAGTCACCGACGTGAGGACACTGCTATGACGCCATTCACCAATTTTGAAAGCCGCATGGTCAAATTGCCGTTGAACAACGTGGATACCGACCAGATCATTCCGGCGCGCTTCCTGAAGACCACCTCCAAGCAGGGTTTGGATAAGCAGCTTTTCAACGATTGGCGCTACGACGCCGCGGGCAATCCCAACCCCGATTTCGTGCTCAACCGCCCCGAATCGCAGGGCGTCGAGGTGCTCCTCGCCGGCGATAACTTCGGCTGCGGCAGTTCGCGCGAGCACGCTCCCTGGGCGCTCACCCAGTGGGGCTTCCGCGCGGTGATCTCGACGAGCTTCGCCGATATTTTCCAGCAGAATTCGCTGAAGAACTCGCTCTTGCCCATCATCGTGCCGGCGGACGTGCACACGGAGTTATTCGCCGCCGCTCCCGGCGCCACGGTGAAGATCGATCTGCCCAACCAGACGCTCACCACGCCCGGCGGGCGGGTGGTCAAATTCCCGGTGGACGCCTTCGCCAAGCACTGCCTGGTGAAGGGCGTCGACGAACTCGGCTACATCCTGGAGCAGGCTCCGGAAATCGCCGTCTACGAAGCCGCGAATCCCGCGCCCATCAACGCCCTGGCGTAGCGTCGGCTTTCAGCCGGCCATGCCCGCTTTCTAGCGGGCATACCCGCCGCCTTTCTTTTATGACCATTATCTTTTTTCTTCTCGCCGCGGTCTAATGTCGGTAAGGAGCCGCCATGCGCGATCTTGCCGCCATCCTGAAACGGGTTCAGGCCGGCGCCGAAGTCCCCATCGAACGCGACGAGCAGCCGCTCGCCGTGATCCGTCCGGCTGCTCCTACGCGCCGCACCATCTCCCAGTGCATCGCTCTGGCGGAAGCCCACGAGAAGGAAGCCAGGCAGGCCCCGGTGCTGGATCCGGACTTCGCGGCTGACGTGGAGGAGATCGTCCGCAACCGAAAGCCGTGGAACCCGCCCACGTGGGACTAATTCTCGACTCCAGCGTGGTGATCGCCGGTGGGACAGACCATCGCCTTCTGTGGTCTGTTGGGATGAGCCTGCGGCCCGCGAAACTCGATGAAAAATGGCGCAGGCACGCTGACGGGCGGACGAGCCCTTGTGGAACACCTTGGCAAGCTGCGGCCGATTGTCAATCGGCCCGACCCAGAGGGTGCCCCGCGCGTTGCCACGGGACGGCGGCGGTAACCAACCGCCGCGCAGGTTGGCAACTGTTGGCAACCTGCCCCACATCGATGGCACACGTCGTTTTGCACTCCTACTTCCCCACGCAGACCAGCGCCTGGTTGCTCGTAAACGAGCCGATCTGAACGCTGAACGGCAGGTCGCCCGCTGTGTTCGGCGCCTGGAAGTTCACCTGTACCAGACCGACGGAGCCGGGCGTCAGGCCCGCGTAGCTGGCGGGAGCACTTACACTCCCGAGTGTGGCCGTCGTGGTGAGAGTTTCCCGGGAAAGCGGCGTCTGCGGAGCCGCCGCGCCAGTCGTTACGGGATTGTCCAGCGGCCCGGAGCCGATCAGGTACGCCGTGAGGTAGCTGCCGGGGGCTGCGCAGTTACCCGGACCGTTGACGGTGTAATCCTGGTTCTGCACTACCGCCCGATTGGCGCCATAGGTGAGCAGGCTCGGCGCCGCCTGCTGCACCGTAGTGCTGGCGCTCGATCCGGCCACGCCATTGGCTTTTACCTGGACCAGCACCGGTCCGGGCACGGCCGAATACGGGATCTGGAAGACGATTAATCCCGAAGAAACGTAATAGAGCGGAGCGGGGGTTCCATTCACCGTCACCTGCACGTTGCCGAGCGAGGTGGGCAGCGGCAATCCGGGGGTGGTTGCGGGCGCCGGCGCCAGGCTGCTGCCGTAGATGTCCACCAGCGATCCGGGCGAGACCACGGCCGCCGTACCGCCGTGGATCACCACCCCGCCGGTTCCAATGAGCGGGCGTGGCGTGCTGCCCGCGGACCGCAACACGCCCGCTACCGCCGTGTAAGCGGGCTTGGGCTGATACTGTGCATCCAGCAGGAGCGCGGCGCCGAATCCCGGATACGAACTGGGAATCCACGAGTAGGCGTCCGAAACGCCCCAGGTCAACAGCGCCGTGCAGTTGGAATTGGCCCGGCAGGCCGACAGCACGTTCTGGTAGATGACCGCGGCGGCGGCGAGATCGGCTGCCGAGGCGGGCGTCGCCACACGCACGTCCATCTCCGTGATGTGGACCTCCAGCCCCAGCGCGCCCAACCGCGCGATGTTGGAAGAGATGTCGGCCTGCGAGGGGGCCGACGTCAGACCGACGTGCATTTGCAGGCCGACCCCGTTGATCGGAATGCCGCGGCTCACCATGCCTTGCACCAGGTTGTAGACCGCGTCGGATTTCGCGCCCAGTCCCTCTCCACCCGTGTCGTTGTAGTACAGCTTTACGTTCGGGTCCGCGGCATGGGCCCACTGGAACGCCTGGTCGATGTAGCCGCTGCCCAGTTGATTCAGCCAATACGAGGGTTGCGGGCCATAAGGGGCGCTGTAAGCGATGGCCTCGTTGACCACGTCCCATTCGATCAGCTTGCCTTTGTAGTAGCCCACGACGGTATCGATATGCTCTTTCAGGATGGCGGCGGCATCGGCGGCCGAATAATTGCCGCTCGTGAGCCATGCCGGCAGGTCCTGCTGCCACACCAAATTGTGGCCGCGAATCTTCATCCCGTTGGCTTGCGCGTAAGCCACAATCTGATCGGCGGCGCAGAAATTGAAGGAGTGAGCGGCGGGTTCGGTCTCGGCGAATTTCATGGCGTTCTCCGGAACCACCAGGTTGAATTCGCGCCCCACGGCCTGCACGTAACCGGGATCGCTGAAGTTCGCCGGATTTACCGCCGCACCGATCAGGAATCCCGCCGGCTCGGCCAGATCGCGCAACGCGGTTCCGCTGCGCACCGCCGCTTGCAGGTAAGGAGCGAACACGGCCGCGTTGGACCCGGCCGGCATGGAGGCGGCCAATGACAGCACCGTCATACTATTCGGCGGAGCGACATTGACGCCCAGGTAGACCTGGCCAGAGGCAAACAGGCCGGGGTCGGCGAAACTGACCGCCTGTGCGCCGTTCACAAAAATCACGATCTGGTTTCCGATGCGCGCCACCTCGAGAGAGATCGGGGTGTTGGCGGCGGCCGCCGTTTGGGTGCCCTGAGTGGTGGCGTTGGACGAACTGCCGGTCCAGTAATTGGCGAAAATCGTATTGCCCCCGTAGCCGACATCCAGCCGCTTCAAGCCGTTCCACCAGTCGCTGCCGGTATTCAACGTTCCGACCAGCGTCAGGAACGCGCCGGAATTCGTGGAAGCGGAGAACGTGGCCAGCACGCTGAAGTCGCCGGTGGTCTTCAGCACCGGCCCGAAGGTATTGATGATGGTGTTGTACCCGCTGCCGGCGCTCGCGCTGAACGAATTGGCGCCGGCGGCGACGCCCGAATTGCAGCTCCAGGAGCCGGTCTGGATCAGGTCTTCCGCGCCGGGCACCAGCACCCAGCCGCTACGCGGTGTGGCGGCGGATCCATCGAACCCGCCGCACATCGCGAGAGAAAGGCAAAGCCAAGGGGCAATCCGATGTATCGCCATTTTCAGTCTCTCCAGATCGCCGCCTGCGAAACCGCCGCCCGTCAGCCTCCCAGGTACTCGACGTGAGCGTAGGTGCCTAACCGCGGGTTGTAGGCGAGATACCAGCCAGGGTGGTCGGGGTCTTCGTAGATCACAATCTGATCGCCGACCCAGTTCCAGCCCACCACGATGTTGTAATCGTACGGGGCGACGTCCCAGTAGAAACTACCGAACCAGAAGCGTTCCCGGTTGCCTCCCGCCAGCACAAATACGTGCTGCGGTCCAAAGCCACCGCCGAATCGTCCGTGTGCCCACGGCTGATCGAGGTGGTAATGCGCGTCGTTGGGGCCGCTGTTATGTCCGACCCATTGATCGTTCTTGGCGTGAACGTGCGGCAGTTCCGGATGACCTTTGCTGTCCGCGGCAACGCGGTTCTCGGTCGCGGGCTGCCCGCCTCGTGGGGGAGCCGGAGCGCGCCGGTTGGCGGGCGCGGGCGCTGGACCATGAGCGGGAACGTGTCCGCCGCCCACCGCGGCGGGCTTGCCGCCTTGGCGTGCATCGCCACCGCGCCCCCGATCCTGTGCAAAGGCAACCAAGCAAATCAGAACTGATAATCCTAGAATCTTTTTCAAGCACACCTCCGTTAGAAACTCTAGCACGCGCACCTGGGTCCCGCCAAAAAGCTCCGCGCCGACTGGCCCACCGGCATCTCGCCACGGCTGAAGATTTGCCCACCCGTATGGTGCACCCAACAAAGACAGACCGGGCCAATGGCTACCGGTCCAGCGCCGTAAACTGGAAAGATGTGTCCCGCCATCCTGGTCCGCGATCTTCGCAAATCGTACGGGCTCAAAGCCGCCGTCGACGGCGTCGATCTCGAAGTGCCGCGCGGATCGTTTTTCGGCTTCCTCGGACCCAACGGCGCGGGCAAATCGACCACCATCCGCATGCTCACCGGACTGATCCCCTCCGATGGCGGCACGATCGAGATCCTGGGCTTCAAACTCCCCGAGGATGAACTCGAGATCAAGAAACGAATCGGGCTGGTGCCCGATGAATCGCTGCTCTTCGACCGTCTGAGCGGCGCCGAGTTCCTGGAATTCGTGGGGCGCATGTACGGGTTGCCGCGCCCCACCGCCATGGAACGCGCCGGCGAGCTGATGGACCTGTTCCAACTACAGGCCGACCGCAAGATCATCGGCGAATACTCCAAAGGCATGCGCAAGCGCGTCGCCATGGCCGCATCGCTGATCCATCATCCCGAGCTTTTCCTGATGGACGAGCCTTTCGAAGGCGTGGATGCGGTGGGCGCGCGCCTCATGAAGGACATCCTGACCGACCAGGTCCGCCGCGGCGCCACCATCTTCCTCACCACGCACGTGCTCGAAGTAGTGGAGCGGCTTTGCGACCGCGTGGCCATCATCAATGAAGGGCGCATCGTCGCCTGCGCGGCGTTGAGCGAGTTGCGCGCCGGCGGCGAATCGCTGGAAGACGCTTTCGTGCGCCTGGTGGGCGCGGGCCATCAGGCCGGCCGCCTGGAGTGGCTATGATCGCGGCCATCCTGCGCGCCCAATTACTCAGCATGCGGACAGGCGGGCGCGGCCGCGTGTTCGGCGTCGTCACCGGGCTTTTCTGGTACGGCATCTGGGTGGTGGTGGCGTGCGCCGCGTTTCTCGGCGTCTCCGGGGCTTCCGCCGAAAAGCTGCGGCTCTGGATGCCGTTGGGCGCGCTGGGCGTGTGCCTGTACTGGCAGGCCATGCCGATTCTTTCGGCCAGCATGGGCTCGGCGCTCGATATGCGCAAGCTGATGGTGTATCCGGCGCCGCACTGCAAGCTGTTTCAAGTGGAGGTGCTGCTGCGGCTGACCACCGGCGTCGAAATGCTGATGGTTCTGGCGGGGAGCGTCGCCGGCATGTTTCACAACGCGGCGGTTACAGGATGGCTGTCGGTGCCGGCGGTGCTGATCTACATCGCATTCAACCTGCTGCTGGCCAGCGGCACGCGCAGTCTGTTGGAGCGCCTGCTCTCGCAGCGCAAGTTCCGCGAACTGCTGGTTTTCCTGATCTTCATGGTGTGGATGGTGCCGCGCTTCTTGTTTGTGAGCGGCCATCGTCCCCAACTGAACGGCAACTGGACCCGCCTGATGGCGAACGTGGCATGGCCGTGGACCGCCGCCGCCCGGGCCGCCCTGGGGCGCGGTGAACTCGCCGCGCTGCTCTCTCTGGCCGGTTGGACCCTGCTCGCCGGATGGTTCGGCCGCGCGCAGTTCGAACGCAACCTGCGATTCGACGCTGTAGCCGCGCAGTCCACGCCGCGGACCAACGGCGTCTCGCCGATGCAGGCGGCGGCCGAAGCGTTCTACCGTTTTCCCGCGAGATGGCTGCGCGACCCGCTGGCCGCTATCGTCGAAAAGGAACTACGATCGCTGGCGCGGACGCCGCGTTACCGCATGGTCTTCATCATGGGGTTCTCCTTCGGCCTGATGGTGTGGCTGCCCATGATTCTGGGCAACCGGGCCGGCCGCAGCCCCACGCTGGCGCATCATTTCCTGACCGTGGTCTCGGTGTACTCGCTCACCCTGCTGGGGCAGGTGTCCTTCTGGAACTGTTTCGGCTTCGACCGGTCGGCGGCACTGATCTACTTCGCCGCGCCGCAACCGCTGGCCAAAACATTCGTGGGCAAAAACGTGGCGGCGCTGGTGTTCATCTATATGGAAGTTTTCATCCTGGCCGGCGTCACCAGCCTGTTCGGCGTGAATCCGGGAGCCGCGCAGATGCTGGAAACGCTGCTGGTGATCGGCGTCTGTTCGCTCTACATGCTGGCGCTGGGCAACATCTCCAGCGTGCAGTATCCGCGCGGGCTGAACCCCGAACGCGTGTCGCAAGGCGGCGCATCCAGCCGTTTTCAGGCGTTGATCATGTTGTTGTATCCGCTCAGCCTGCTGCCGGTGCTGCTGGCGTATATGGCGCGCTACGGTTTTGGCAGCGATTTGGCCTTCTACCTGGTGCTGGGGTTCGCCGCGGCGGTGGGTGGAGCGCTTTACTGGATTGCCATGGAATCGGCGGTCTCCACCGCGACCATGCACCGCGAGCGCATCATGCGCGATCTCTCCAGCGCCGACGGGCCGATTGCGAGCGATTGAATTGCAAAATCCGTTCCTCAGGGGAGCGGCTTTTACACTGTTGAAGTCATTGGTGCGGATGAAAGGACTTGAACCTTCACTCCCTTGCGAGAACTAGAACCTGAATCTAGCGCGTCTGCCAATTCCGCCACATCCGCAAAACTGTACCACAGGCAGGAAACTCTATCTTTTCAAACCATGACCCCGGAGTCAACCATGGGCGACGGGCGCGGCGCCTTGCGGACCGCGGGAGGGCCGGGCAAACTAGACGACGTCGACGCCCATGCTGCGCGCCGTGCCGCGCACCGAGCGCATGGCGGCTTCCAGCTCGAAGCAGTTCAGGTCGGGCATCTTGATCTTGGCGATCTCTTCGATCTGCGCCTGCGTGATCTTGCCGACCTTCGCCTTGTGCGGCTCGGCCGATCCCTTGGCCAGATTGCACGCGCGCTTGATCAGCACCGGCACCGGCGGCGTCTTGGTGATGAAGGTGAACGAACGGTCCGAAAAAATCGTGATCACCACGGGGATGATCAGACCTTCCTGGTCTTTGCCCGACGTCTTGGCATTGAACGCCTTGCAAAAATCCATGATATTCACGCCCTGCGGTCCGAGCGCCGTACCTACCGGGGGAGCCGGCGTCGCCTTGCCCGCCGGAATTTGCAGCTTCACCTGCGCTGTAATCTTCTTCGCCATACGTTAACCTTTTTCCACCTGCAAAAATTCCAACTCCACCGGCGTCGCGCGTCCGAAAATCGTCACCATCACGCGCAATGTGCCGCGTTCGGGATTGACCTCGTCCACTTTCCCGGAGAAATTCGCGAACGGCCCGTCCACAATCCGCACGGGATCGTTCTTCTCGAACGTCATCTTCGGCCGCGGCCGCTCCGCGCTGGACGCCTGGCGGTTCAAAATCGAGTTCACTTCTTCGGGACTCAGCGGCACCGGGGAATTGCCCCCGCCCACGAAGCCCGTGACGCGCGGCGTGTTCTTCACTTCGTGCCACAACGCGTCGTTCATTTCCATTTCCACCAGCACATATCCCGGATATACCAGGCGCTTGCTGGTGACCTTCTTGCCGTTGCGCAACTCCACGACTTCTTCGGTCGGAATCAGAATCTGCCCGATCTTATCGGCAAATCCGAAGGCCTCGGAGCGCGTACGCAGCGATTCCTGCACCTTGTTCTCGAATCCCGAATATGTGTGGATGATGTACCAGTTCTTGGGCGATGCTTCCTGCGGGATGGCCGGTTCGTCCGCCGCGGCGGCATAGGGTTCTTCCACCGGCTCCGCGGGTATCTCCACTGCCTCCGCGGAGGCTTCCTCGCCATCGGCACCGGCGGCTTCGGCGATACCTTCGTCTTCCGGCTGTTCTTCGAAATAATCCTTCTCGTCGGCCATATCCCGCCTATTTTGTGAAGAAGTCCAGGACCGATTTGACACCCCTCGTGAGAAGCGAGTCCACCACCGCAAAATATGCGGCGAAGGCGAACACGCTGAGGATCACGACCGCCGTGGTACCCTCCACCTGCTTGCGGTTCGGCCAGGTCACGCGGCGCATCTCCAGCTTCAAATCGTTGAAGTATTCCTTCGTGTCCTGAAACCAAACTTTGACATCGGCAGCCATAAGAATCTTCCTTGCTACGTACTCCCAACTGTATGCGGGGTGTTGGCAGGGGCGGAGGGATTCGAACCCCCACTCGCGGTTTTGGAGACCGCTGGTCTGCCGTTAAACCTACGCCCCTGTGTCGCACCCCCCGTTTAGGGGGGCACTCCCATTCTACTTGATTTCCTTGTGCGCCTGGTGCTTCCGGCAGTGCCGGCAGAACTTCTTCATTTCCAGGCGTTCGGTGGTGGTCTTCTTGTTCTTGGTAGACGTATAGTTCCGGTTCTTGCACTCCGTGCACTGGAACGTAATGATGTCGCGAGGCATGGCTCAAACTCCTACTTAATGATCTCGGTTACGGTTCCAGCGCCCACGGTGCGGCCGCCTTCGCGAATGGCGAAGCGCAACCCCTTATCCATGGCTACCGGGGTGATTAATTCCACCGTCAGGTTGACGTTGTCGCCCGGCATCACCATCTCCGTGCCCTCGGGCAACTCCGCCACTCCGGTCACGTCCGTGGTGCGGAAGTAGAACTGCGGCCGGTATCCCTTGAAGAACGGCGTGTGACGGCCGCCTTCTTCCTTACTCAATACGTATACTTCACCCTTGAACCGCGTGTGCGGCGTGATCGACCCCGGCTTCGCAATCACCTGCCCGCGCTCCACGTCGTCCTTGTCCACGCCGCGCAACAGCAACCCCACGTTGTCCCCGGCGCGCCCTTCGTCCAACAACTTCTTGAACATTTCCACGCCCGTCACCACCGTCTTGCGGGTCGGACGGAAGCCCACGATCTCCATTTCCTCGCCCACCTTGCAGATACCGCGCTCGATGCGTCCCGTGACCACCGTGCCGCGTCCCTGAATCGAGAAAATATCTTCGATCGGCATGATGAA
>JBEKDV010000250.1:0-11267 GCA_050014175.1 Candidatus Solibacter sp.
CCGTTCTCCAATTCGATTACGACGATCTGAATAGCCGCGCCGGTGGTCATTCTTGGGGCTATGTGGAGCCAACCGAGGCTGCCTGGGAACTGCTGGAGGAGGCGCTGGAACCTTTTGTTACAGAAATGAAGCGTTACCTGGAATTGGGGCTGGAGGAGCAGTCGCGGGAGATGTGCCAGGGAATCCTACTCGGCTTGTATCGTGTCCAGGACGGGAGGAGCAACGACATCCTCGGTTGGGCGACGGACTTCCCGAGAGAGTCGGCAGGCCATGCATTCGAGGTTTGGATGTCGGCGACCGGAGGAGAACGCGCGCCTGCGAAACGGAAGCAGCGGCGGCTCTCGTCCGAATTCGTACGGGAACATCTGCCCGACTGGGACTGGGTTCTCACGCCGGGTTCGGAAGACTGATGAGCGAATATCAATATTACGAATTTCGGGCTACTGACCGGCCCCTCACCGACCAGGAGATGGCCAGCCTTCGCGCGATTTCCAGCCGGGCGCACATCACTTCGGCGAGTTTCGTCAACGTATACAACTACGGCGACTTCCGCGGCGACCCCGAGGCGCTGATGGAGAAAGTCTTCGATGCTTTCCTGTACGTCGCTAACTGGGGTACTCACAGCCTAATGCTGCGATTGCCGAAACGAACATTGGGAAGCCGGGAATGTGCGCCGTTCCGCGCGGGTGAGAGCCTGCGGGTCTGGTGCAAGGGAGAGCACACCATCCTCTGCCTTAGCGTCCATGAGGCAGAGACGGGTTGGGAGGAGGGGGAAGGCTGGATTGACTCCCTGTTGCCAATCCGTGCCGAACTCCTCCGAGGCGACTTACGGGCGCTCTACTTAGGTTGGTTGGTGGGGGTGCAGAGTGAAGATGTGGACGGCGACGTGCCGGAGCCGCCGGTCCCGGCTGGCCTGCGCGATCTGTCGCCAGCGCTGCGCAGCCTGGTGCAGTTTCTCGATATCGACACGGATCTTCTCGAAGCGGCGGCAGAACTTAGCGTGGATCAGGAACTCGCGGCTCCACCTAGCGAGATGTTGTCTAGTTGGATCGCCACTCTTCCCGAGCAGGAAAAGAACGGCCTCTTATTCCGGATTGCCTCGGGAAAGGACCCGCACATTGGCATCGATCTCATCCGCCGGTTTCAGAAGGAGTGCCCAGATGCGGCGGTCACGGTCTCACCGGGCAGCAGGACGGCAGGCGAGTTGCTTGCCGAGGCTGATCGGCTCGCGGAGGAAAGAACGCGACGCGACGAAGAGCGCAAACGGATGGAGCAGGAGCGTGAAGCGCAACACCGGGCTGCGGAACGCGCCCAGTATCTGGATGCACTGGAAGCGCGCGAAGCTCAGTCGTGGGACGAAGTGAATACGCTGGTCGCCACCAAGCGCCAAAAGGAATATCTCAGCGCAGTGACATTGCTAACCGATCTGCGGGATTTGGCGAACCGCAAAGGCAGCCCTGCGATATTTCAGGAACGTCTTCGGAGCCTGTGTACGCTGCATGCCTCGAAACCGAGTTTCATGCGAAGGCTCAAGGACGCCGGATTGGAATTATGACAACACCGCGAAAGCCGAAACACCGAAGCCCATCTGTCAAACGGGAGGACACCAGTCGCTTGCGGCCGGATGTGGTGGCGGCTATTGAGCGGGCTTGGCCGGATGGCGTGATAGAGATGTCTTTCGACACCGAGGAGTCCTGGTTCTGCGATGCGCATTCAAGACTGGCGAGAGCATTCCAGCGCCTCGATGGCGCCAGGCTGCTTTATGAACGTGAAGCCGAGTTGGCCCCGGAATGGACGGACGCGGATGACGAGGATTCGCCATCCGACTACGAGATGTCCCGCTCGTATCACCTGTTCTTTCTCAGTCCCGGGGACGACGCGTTCACGTTCGAGTCGAGCACTGAAACCGAAGTGGAGCCTGAGTTCGACGGCGATTTCGAGGGCCAGGAATTTGTCGGCGACACGCAAATGGTGACCGTGCCGGGCGAAGGCCGTACCGGTTGGTCGGTGGCCGTATCCCTGATTGCGCCGTTCGCCGCGATTGCCCTGAGTGACTACACGGTCTTTGAGGACGGTTCGGTTTCGGAACCGGCCATCGAGCGCTTCGCCGTGGATGACGATGGCAGCCCGATCAATCCGGAGGACCACTTCCAGGAAGTCTGTGGACGAGGGCTATTTCAGAAACTGGAGAAATTACGGACTTGTATCGTTGGCATTCTCGAAAAACAGGGAGTTACCGTGCTTCCCGAAGCGGAGTGGCGCAAAGAGGTTCCCTGGCTCCGGGGTGACGGCGACGCGCTCGCAGGAGATGCGGTCAATCAGCCCGTTCGCGTGTTGGATGCGTTCTTCTTCGAAGGCGTGTAGCGCGCGCCGCCTCCTCGAACCTGTCGAGCCGCCATTGGCATAGCCCGAATCCGTTCATGCACCGGAGAAACGGCCGGTTGTCGATCATGCCCCAGGGCAGCAGGCCCTCGAAGTTCTTGCCGAGGGACAATTCGCCGATTCGTAACCCCGTCTCATAGTGACGGATCGCCTCCTCGGGTAGTCCGTCGAATACCAGGTTGCCGAGATGAGCATGAGCGTCCAGGCAGCGAAGATCGGCTTGGCAGAGATCCATCAGGATCTTGCGGGCTCCGACCCTATCGCCCGAGTCCTTGCGGTCGTTGGATTCGATGACGGGGTCGGAATCCGGATCGCTCGCATCCGCCCCGGGCAGCACCTGCTCCATCTCGCAGGCTCGCCGCTGGCCCCGGGCAATAATCGGTTTTGCCCAATCCTCAATCGGTTCACCCTTCTCGCCCCAGAAGTGTGCGAGCGGATTCCATGGGCCTCGGTCCTCAAGGCCGAGCGGGACCAGCCCGAGTGCGGCTGCGTCGATCCGTGAGGATTCGATCGTTCCAGAGAGATAAGGGTGGCCTGCATAGGTCCACTGCTTGTCAGTCTCGATAACCGCAATCTCGCCGGGAACCACTTCCCATAGGCGACTGCCGCGGAACGTGACGACCTGTTCGCTGTCCAGCAACCGGCAGCGCGCAGCCTTTTGCTTCACGGAGAGGACGATCAACTCGACAGTGCCGCCGAGAGGAACAGTGGCCGTGCGGGGCCGGCGTGGCACTTCATGGCGAGCGGTAATGGCAATCTCGGCAATGTGAGGTGGAAGCCCCATCCATTTGCGGTATGCCGCAAGATAGCGCGCACCTTCCGTGCCGGGAGGCAGTGTCACATCCGCGGCCGCCAAAATGTGTTGACGACCGTCCGCGCGCCGGCACTTCGCCGTCAGGCCGCGCCGCTCGTTGCCATCGTAGTCGAACTCGATCACCGAAACTGGATCGCCGATGAGGTATCCGTCACAAGGTACGGCAACGTTGTCCTCGAAGGCCTGCCGGAACGCCCAGAGCTGTTCGTCTTCGCCGTACGCGTCAACCGTGATCTCGTCGATAAGTGCGTCCAGAACGGCGGGATTCAACGCAGCCGCCCTCTGCGCTCGATCGGTTTTCTTCATACCTCGTCTCTCTCGTACCGCCTGCCCCATCGTGTCTTGGCCAGTTCCAAAAAGGACGGCTGCTGGCTGCGTTTCGCGCCGGCGGCCAAGGTCTCGAAGCCGCGCATAAAGCCGGTCTTGCGATAGTGGGCGGCGCGCACCCGGCGCACGGATTCTTCCCATTCGGCAGCGCGGCCTGCCCGCCGATAGCAGTCTCTGGCCCGCTCAAAATTCGCGAGCGCGGCGTCATAGTATTTGCTCTTTTTGGCATCGACGATGCGCAACCCCTGGGCGCGCCAGAGCCGGGCGGCAAGGCCTGGATGGATTCTCTCCAGTGTCTCCGCTGCCGGTTCGGTGGCATAGTGGCTCACGCCTTCCAGAGCGTCGTCACTGACGCCGCGCACTAATTCCGCGAGACGCTCCATCGCTTTGGTCTCGACGAATAGCCTCAGGAGCGAATGCAGGTCTGCGCCCTTCGCTGCATCCAGAGCCTTTTCGTGCCATTCCTGGCGCGCGGCCTTGGGCACGAACTTCATCAGCTCGTCGTAGCCATACTTCGAGGGATGCTCCCGAAAATCAGCCCAGGCCGCTTCCAGTGCTTCGTCTCCCCGGCCGAGTCTGGTCAGCAACTCGCGCTGGAGGCGGTCGAGGTCGTAGGCGGCTGTGGAGCGGACATGGCCTTTCCGGTCGATGGCAATCCCGCGCTCCACCCACGCCAGCGCCTCATTCGGCTTGCGTGTGGCGAGCAATGTGCCGAGAGCCAGGCAGTCCTGCGGAGTGAGCCCGGTCTGCCCGGCGAGCGCGACGTAAGCCGCCATGTTTCTTTGTGCCAGATAGATCGCGCGCAATACGTCGCTCCACTGTCTGTAGGCGTAACCGGATTGCTCTCCCGATGCGATGGCCTCGAAGCGCGCCCGAATCTGCTTCTCGAATGCCATCAGCCCCGCTTTGTCGAACGCCGCCGCAGCGGCCTTCTCGATCTGATAGCAGAACGCGTAGGGATCGTCGTCGATCCAGGCAAGCAGCGTAGCAGCCGTCTCGTGCGGA
Source organism: Candidatus Solibacter sp. (assembly GCA_050014175.1). Lineage (GTDB taxonomy): Bacteria > Acidobacteriota > Terriglobia > Bryobacterales > Bryobacteraceae > Solibacter. The sequence continues at coordinate 4,529 of JBEKDV010000250.1, forward strand.
TCGGCGCCGGAAGCCTGACGGGCTTTGATCCAGAGGCAGATCAGATCCTGAGCGAATTGCCCGAAACTGCCGCTCGAATCGTCGAGCTCATCGACCTTCGCATGGCATCCCGCGAGGAACGCCTCATAGAGCGTGAGGGATCTTGCGGGCTCCGTTGCGGTGATTTTCCCGATGTCGGCCGCAATCTGCTCCAGGCCGCTTACGAATGAAATGCAGGCTCGGTCATGAATGAATTCTCCTGGCCGGAGCATCACTTCGATTTGCCTCTCGATGGGGTCCACCTTCCCGCGAGGCTTTGGTTTCATCACCGGCCATCGTCCTCTGGGCCAGCGGATTCTGCTGCGAGGATGCCCGCTACCTGCGCACGCAAAACAGGGCAACGATTCCTGGCAGCCCGCCACACCACGTCCCAGTCGATCCCGAAGTACGCGTGGACAAGAATGTTACGGAAGGCTACGATCTGTGGCCAAGGCACCTGAGGGTGGCGTGCCTTGAGGTCCTCCGAGACTCGCGCGGCCGCCTCGCCTATGATGGCGAGCTTCTGAACTACGGCGCTGCGCAGCAATTCCGATTTCTGAAATGCCTGAAAATCAGCGTCTGCGATGAACTCGGCAATGTGGTCGGTGGCCTCAACGATATCCGTGAGGTACAGGCTCTCATGCCGCATACAAGAGCCGCGCCTCTTCGAGCACGGACGCCCGGATCAGCGGTTTCAGTCCGTTCTTCGATACCAGATCCACCTTCCGCCCGAGGAGATGCGAGAGATCCAGCATCAAGCCGGCGTAGTCCACCAGATCGATGTCGGCATCGGGCAAAAAGGAGACCAGCATGTCGATGTCGCTGTCGGGGCGCATGTCTCCGCGGGCGGCGGACCCGAAAAGCGACAGCTCCCGGACGCGGTATCGCCCACAGAGATCTGCCAGGTTGGTCTCATCGACCTGCGTGTCACCGAGATAGAGCGTGCGGCCCATGTTTTGTTTCCTCTTATTATGCCCGAATCCTTGAAGGGTTGGCTGGCAAATCGGCTATCGGTGTGACCACTAGGAATCTGTTTTGGCGCGGCGCATCCGAGAAGTGCGGTGGCCGCGAGAGCTTGGCAGAAGGATGCAGCCCGCAACCCACTACGCTGCTCGGCTGAAATCTCGTACCAGCACCCACAAGAGTCCCCACAGGGGCCTGGCCACTTCCCACATTCAGTCGCACAAGTCCTTGATTTTTAAAGAGTTCAATAAATATTACGCCTACAACCCTTCGGTAGTTTGCAGAAACCACCCACATTCCACGAAGAATCAATCACTTACGGGTCTTGTTTCGGTGGGAGTGGAGTCAGTACGATTCGGAGGGAGGTACGTAAACTACTGAAAATAAAGTGGCTCCTCAGGTAGGATGATGACAGCGATGTGAAGGACTGAGCGAAGTTGCTCATTACGCAGCAGATTTGGCCGTTCAGCGCCGCGGGCGGCTCGGGGCAGATACCCGCTATTGCTACCCATTTTTAAAGAGCGTCCCTACAAAAGTCCCTACACTCGCGGGAGTCATGCGACGGCCTATCATCCATGGCGTGACCCCAATCGCACGGTTTCGGCTATCCGCGGCGGAGGCCTTGCATTCCTCCCACCTCGGCAAGGTGGTTCTCCAATGACGTGTGGTGCACTCGCTCCACTAAACAAGGCTCAGCACGATTGCTGGATTCGTACTGGCAGTGTTCACCCGGCCCCGCGCGATCTGACGGCTCTGCCGCGCCAGAGGCTTGCCTTCCCCAATCTGGATCAGCTACTCCTTTTCCAGCCTCGACGGGTGGAGCGAACGGAATCGATACGCGACTTGCGGTTCTCCGGAACCTTCGCTGCCGATGCCGGAGATTCCGTTCGTCGAGTGTTAGCGCCGGCTTCCTCGGGTTTGCCGGCTTGTGCGGTGGAAGGGGGAGGTCTGGGAGGACCACAGGAATCCTCATGAGGCAGTCCGCGTGTTGATGACACATCCCGTGCTGCAGCAGCGATTAGCCAAGTATCTGGTCTTGCAGTGCTTCCGCAATTCGATACTTGAGGATCTTCACATGGTATGTCGCCATCGTCGGCGTCCGGGGAGTATTTCGACGTCACCGTCAGCAGTCCGTATGGCGTGATCCTCTGACCGAACGCGTCGCGCTTGAAGGACGACGAGATAAGACGGCTGAAGATCCACATCGTCGATCGAACGCACCGCTTCATCCACACGCTGTTGGGCGAAGACGCTGGCAGTGAACGCTCGCGGTGAACTCTTGCTCCGTCTGGCCAACGCGATGCGCTGGACATCCTGAAGTCGCAACAGCGGAACACTTGGCAGAAGGATCGCGGCAGCTCTTCAGCGACGACAGCCCGTGGGAATTGAGCGCTTGGCTGAGGAATAGCCAGTCGTCAGGGATTCCTGAATGCAGCGATTCGTAGCCGTGGTTCGCCACTGAGCTCAGTTCATCAGTTCATCGACGATATGCGAAAGGGGCTGGTCCCGAGTACGTTACCGCGGTGCCGCGACGATTTTCACTTTGCGCCGGCTCAGTGTGGGGCTCCCCACCCTGCCGGAGTCCGCCGTCGCCTGTAGCAGGAACTCGCCTTCGATTTCGGGGACGGCCAGCACGAGATCGTAATTCGCCTGGCCGAGTGAGGCGATTTCGAATTGGGTCTCCGCGCGCGCAACCGGTTGGCCGCCGGAAGACCTGGCCAGAGTCAAGGTCAGTTTCCCGGCCGTGCGCTGTCCGGTGTCGTTCACCATCATGATGCGGAACGTGCGCTTCGCTTTGGCTTCGAGTGTCGGCTGCCAAAAGTGAATGTAGACGCCGAGAGGCTTGAATGCCTCCGCCACGTATTGCTCGAAATGCGGCTGGAATTCGAGCGTACGCACGTTGCGGAAGTTGTCGCAAGTGTAGATGTGTGGGCCTTCGCCATCGAGATAGGCAAGGTACAACACCGCCGCATGTTTTCGAAACGCCCGCCAATACTCGGTGAGTCCCGCCAACAGGTACGCATAGGTGGCAAAGCGCTGTTCGGCACTGGCATTCGGACCGAGGATGTGATCGTAGACCTTCTTGGTGAGCACCGTAGGCGCGCCGTCGCGGTGAAGCCAGAGCCAGCCGTACTCATTGACGATTGAGGCGCTGCCCGGCCACTGCGGATTCTTGTCGTCTGGCTTCTCGAGGTCGGCCATGTCAAAAAACTTCGGGCCCTTACCGAAGTGGAGATCGGCGAATTTATACGGATGCACCTCGTAGGGATCGCCCGGGGCAGCGGGCCCATTGTACCCGTTCTCCCACGGACGGCCCGAAAGGTCCAAACCTCGCACCGCCGGAATCACCTTCTCTCCCAGGAAAGGCCAACGGGTCTCGTTGGAAGCGTCCCACAGGACCAGACTCGGGTGGTTCCAATTGTCGCGTACGAATTCTTTGAATTGAGCCAGGATGTCGTCTTCCTTCCAAAGCGTTTTCCGGAATGGCTTGCGGTCGTCCCAGATGGGGAATTCGTACTGGAGCAGCACCCCGGCTTCGTCCGCCACGTCCAGCCAGTGCTGCGGAGCCGGACCGATACAGATACGGAACGCGTTCCAGTGCATGCGTTTCGGGATATCGACCAGGAACTTGCGCACCCAGGCGTCATCCCATGGCAACGCATCGGAATTCGGATCGGCAAAGAAGCGGTGCAGCGTAATGCTCGCTCCGCGCAAGTAGAGGGTCTGCCCATTCAGGATGGCCCGTCCCCCATCGAAGTGAAACTCGCGCATTCCAAAGCGCGTGGTTGAGTTGTCGCCGCCACTGCTGGTTTTGAGCGTATAGAGGAAAGGGTTATCCGGGCTCCAGAGCGCAGCGCCGGGCAGGGCCATGGTTTGCCGCACTAGTTTGCGTTCGCCTATAGCGAGCGATATCCTTTCGTTCACGGCCTTCCCCACCGGGCGCCCATTTTTCCATGTCGTCACCTGTTGGGTCAACGTCACGGCCCGCGCCGGACCCTCATTGATGAGTTCGGTTTCGACGGAGATCTCAGAGGACTGGATGTGCGGCGCCACCTGGACGCTCTCGATGGCCGGTCCGTCGGAGAGCAGGAGCATGACATCGTCGTAAATGCCGGGCGTCCAGAATTCTTTTTCGCCGTCGTTCCCGAAGAAAGCCGACGAGGGAAGCGCCCCTGGGTGGGCTCCGATCCGGATCAGGAGTTGATTCTCGCCGCTCCAATCCAATGCCGCGCTCAGATCGAAGCGGCCGGGCGTGAAGCAACCCGCGTGCTCGCCGATCTGCTTTCCATTGAGCCACACGGCCGTACCAAATTGAGCCTTATTAACCACCAGCACGGCCCGCTGTTTGCGGACCGGCACTCGAAAGGTGCGCCGGTACCAGAAGTAGTTTCTGGTTTGCCTGGTCCGCCCCAGCGCGTCGAACATCTCCGTGGCCGGCAGTACTCCGTCTCGGATCATCGTCCCGATGAATTCCTGGGTCTCATACTGATCGACGTCGGGAAACGGCGGTTTCGCCGAGTGCACGAGCCCCGGCACGGCGACGGTGTGCGCAAACGAAACGGGCGGCGCACCTGGCTCCACCCCGTCCGCGATGGACCAAGTGCCGTCCAACGGAACGGTCACGCGCTGAGCGCGCGCCGGGGAAGCAGCCAGCATAACTAGACCTGCTAAGAACCAGGCGCGAATTGGCATCCGCCCTGCCGCAGCTTCAACGGTCTGCCCAATTGACTGGATATTCTTCATGCTAAGGGGCCGGGATTCAGAGAATCGTTTCATCGCCGCCGTTCCGCGGCATCAAGGATTCCAAGACGGATCGCCGTCACGGGCATAGGCATTTCGTCGACCTTGCCCCGGTCCTGAAACCAGGCCGGGATGGTGGCATAGGGCCACAATTCGATGCGATTGCGGCCCGGCACAAGATAAGGTGTAAGATTGACTTCGCAGCGCGGTGAGAACGGATGGATGTAGGAGTTGGTGTTGATCAGGTGGCCATTGACGACGATGCTGCCCAACCATTGGCCCTCGGTCTCCATGTGCAGGAAGGCGGTCTTTCCGGTCCAGGCGGCGGGCAGATCCACGTCACGCACGAGATATCGACCGGTGGGTTTACCGGGGAGTTGCGCCAGCGCCTCACTTTTGAAGTCGGCTTTCACGATGCGCCAGGTTCCGGCCAGATCGGTCTCCGCGCTGAACCGCTCTTCGGGTTCGAGCCAGACGTTTCCGCAGATGCCGGAGAACTCCTTTCCTCCCCGCACGCGCACCGCTAAGACATTCGCACCCGGCCGCAGCAGCGAGGTCACGTCGTAGGCGTAGGCCTGACTCCAGCCGTGCGCTTCGTAAGTAGCGACCTTCGTACCGTTGAGGAAGAATTCGCCGTGATCGTAGACGATGGGCAAATCGTAATCGGCGAGATTCAGTAGCACGCGCCGTCCCTTCCACCGGTCCGGCACGGCGAATGCCGCGCGGTAAAGACTGGCGCCACGCCAATCCGCCAGTGCGGGGTCGAGGAGGTTCCACGCTCCGGTCTCGAGTGAGCGCCAGTGGTTGTCGTCGAAGCCGGGCTGAATCCACTGGGGCGTGGCATCGCCTTTACCGTCGCGGTCCGCCAGGAAGCGCCACTGGTGGAATGGAATGGTCTCGGTGTTTGTGCCAGCGAAGGCACGGGAACTCGCCAGGCGCTGGGACGCTGCCGCGACGGCCGGCGAGGTTGCCGCCGGTGGACGCCGCCAGTAGCGGGTCTTTTCCGCCCACCAGAACGGAAGCGCCGCGATGGAGCCGGCACGCTTGACGCCGAAAATGTGCAGTTCCCAGGGAGCGTAGGCCACACCCGGAATCGTCACGAAGCCATTTTCGTAACTGGCCGCGACCGGTTTGCGCGCGATCATGTCCCAGACCTCGGCGGGTTTTTCCGCAACCGCCAGCCGGACATCCGCAGTGTGGGACGCGTCGCCATTGTTGAAGGTCAGAAGCCAGTCCTGAAGTCCGTTCTTGGTGGTCGCTTTCCGCGCCCAAATGGCGGAGAGCGAGGCGCCGGAATCGCGCCTCACCCCGAGATCGCCCAGAAGTTGGACGAGGAACGCATCCTCCAGTTTGGAATGATCGCGCCAGAAGGGCGACGCGATTTGAATCACGCGGCCCTTACCGATGCGGCGCGCGGCGATGGCGATGCCGCCGTCGGCCCATGTCGCAATGGCCACCGGGGCCTCTCCGGGGACGGCAACGCCACCCGGTGCGGGGTGCAACACAAAACCAGCGCCGGTAAACTCGCGGCCGGCCCACGCGTTTAACACACTCGCGCCTCCAACCACGCGCACCGTGCCGGCGGCACGGGGTTCGGCGATCAGTCCCGTCAGCCGCGCCAGCGGTTGAGCGTCCTGTGTGCTCTTGGAATGACGGCCGGTCTGGTGCAAGGCGATGTAAGTGCCGCCACGCTCGATATAGCGCTCTAAGGCCTGCACCACGTCGTCATCCATCACCTCCGTACCGGCGTCGAACAGCACCGGGCAAAGGTCGGTGAAGCCCTTTAACAGTTCGGTCTCGGTGGCATAAGCGTTATCGAAATGGATGGCCTGGAGTTCGCCCGTTCCCAGATCCCAATTCCACGGCTCGCGACTGCCGAGGCGCATGGTGCGAGCGGAACGGAGGATCGCCACGCGCGGCATGGCCCTCAGGTATTTGCCGAACAGCTCGATGGCTCGCTGGTGTTGCGTGAACCATCCCGTCTTGCGTTCCTCGACCTGATAGCCGTCCAGGCTGT
>JBEKDV010000251.1:0-15592 GCA_050014175.1 Candidatus Solibacter sp.
ACCCCAATAGTTGGTCAGGCCCCGGCCTATCAGAAAGTCGTCGACGTAATATTCGTGGACCGGTTGTAACTCCACCGCGTTCACGCCCAGCCGCGTGAGATGCGGGATCTTCTCGATAAACCCGAGGTACGTCCCCGGCGCGACGACTCCGGAAGATGGATGCGCCGTAAATCCTTTGACGTGCACCTCGTAAATAACCAGCTCTTCCAGGCCGCGATCGGGCGAGCGAACTCCCTGCCAGTCGAAGGCGTCGTCCACCACGATTCCTTTCGGCACGATGTTCGTGTTATCGCGCGTGTCCGGTACCTGGTCCCCCGCGCCCGGCCGTGCGTCGTATGCCAGCAACAGGTTGTCGGTATTGCGGAACTTCCCGGTCACCGCTTTCGCGTACGGATCGAGCAGCAACTTGGCGTCGTTGAAGCGCAACCCGAACTCGGGCCGATACTCGCCGCCTACCTTGTAGCCGTAAAGTTGCCCCGCTCTCAACCCCTTCACGCGCGTATGCCAGATCAGCTTATCGCGGTTTTGAAGTTGGATGACATCGGTCGGCGCCCCGTCCGTTGTATCGAACAGGAGCAGGAATACTTCCGTCGCATGTTTCGAGTAGATGGCGAAGTTCACGCCATCCCCAACCAGCGTCGCGCCCAGTGGAAACGGCGAGCCCTGCTCCACCGTTTTCGTGGTACTTTGCAGCTTTATACCTCCTGCCGGTTGACCGTTTGCGTTCGCAGCCATCCGATCCCTCCCTTTCCCCGCCGCGCCAGCCTCCAGCCGCGGCGCCTGCTTACCTATTCTCCCAGAGAAGCCGCAGCCCGTCGATCCGCTATTAATCGTTCTTTCATGTAAACCTACCGACACTTTTCCGCGGACGCAGGGTTTCTCCCCTCGTAAGGACAGAGGGTTTCATGAAGCAACTTCCCGTTTTCTTCGTACTTGCCGCCGCGTTCGGCGTGTCTCGCATGGATGCACAAACCTCCATCGTGATTACGGACCGGGCCGCCGCCCGATTCCTCGATCAAGCGGCCTGGGGGCCCACGGCGGCATCGATTGCGCAGTTGCAGCAGGTGGGAACAGCCAACTGGCTCAAGGCGCAATTTGCCCTGAGTACGTCGGATCTACCGGACCAGCCGATTCTCGCCTCGGACGGCAAAGTAAACCGTGACCTTACGCCCGTCCAGGCCGCATTTTTTCTAAACGCGGTCACCGGCCAGGACCAGCTCCGCCAGCGAGTCGCCTTCGCGCTCTCCCAGATGTGGGTGGTATCGGCCGTTGCCACCAAAGATGCGTACGCATTCCCGCCCTACTGGCGTCTGTTTCGAGACAACGCCTTCGGCAACTACCGCGACATCATGAGGGCGGTCACTCTCAGCCCGGCCATGGGGAATTACCTCAACATGGCGAATAATAACAAGGGCAATCCGGCCGCGGGCACGTCCGCCAATGAGAATTACGCGCGGGAACTTATGCAGTTATTCACCGCCGGCTTGACCCAGCTCAATCCCGATGGCAGCGCCGTATTAGACTCCAACAACAACCCTCTGCCTACTTATAACCAGAGCGTGGTGACCAATACCGCCAGGGCGCTTACCGGATGGACTTATCCCACCGCGCCCGGCGCCAAGGCGAAGGCCAATAATCCGGCTTACTACATCGGCCAGATGTTCGCGGTGGAGGCCGAGCACGACACTACCTCGAAAACCATCATTGGGGGCGCTACCATCCCCGCCGGACAAACCGCCGCGCAGGATCTTGAGTCGGTTCTGGACGCCCTGATGGCGCAGCCGGCCATCGCTCCCTTCGTGAGCAGGCAATTGATCCAGCACCTGGTCACCAGCCACCCCAGCCCGGCCTACATCCAACGCGTTTCCGCCGTGTTCCTGAATAACGGCGCCGGCATCCGCGGCGACATGAGGGCGATCGTCACCGCGATTCTGACCGACCCCGAAGCGCGCGCCGGCGACGATGCGGGCGCGGCTCCAAACCCGGACTTCGGCCACCTGCGCGAGCCGGTCTTGTTCATGGCGAATATTCTGCGCGGCCTCAACGCCACCCTGGGGCCGTCGAGCGCCATCAACAATGAGTCCACTCTTCTGGGACAAGACGTGTTCTATCCCGCCACCGTGTTCAGTTACTTCTCGCCCTTATACACCCTGGAAAATGGCGAGCCCGCCCCCGAATTCCAGATCTACTCCGCGCAAACCGCGGCCGACCGCGCCGATATCGTCAACACGATTCTTTACGGCGCCTTGGATAAGAGTACCACCGTCGATCTGACGCCATTTCTGCTTACCGGGAGCGACATAAGTTCCATGGTCGATTACATTAGTTACGCATTCCTGCATCACGCCATGTCGGGCGATCTGCGGAACGCCGCGATTAGCGCGGCCGCCGCGGCCACCACCGCCAAGGCGCAAGCGCAGGCCGCCCTCTATGTCGTACTGACTGCGAGCGAATACCAGATCGTCCAGTAGGAGAGATAAGATGCTTTCAAGAAGAAACTTCATTCACATCGGCACCGCCTCGCTGGGAACGCTGGCCTTGCGGCGCTTCGCCGAAATCCCCGCGCTGGCCCAGACGGGACCGGATTATCGCGCCCTGGTCTGCGTATTCCTCTACGGCGGCAACGATTCCAATAACACCATCGTCCCCATGGATGACGCCCACCTTAAGGCTTATCTGGCCACGCGCGCCAGCCTCGCCATTCAAACCACCTCACTGACCCCGGTGCAAAGCGCCGCCGGCGCGCCCTACGGTTTCTTCTCGCCGCTGGCCGAAGTGGCGAGCCTGTTTTCGAGCAAGGAACTGGCCGTGGTCGCCAACGTCGGCTCCCTGGTCCAACCGCTCACCCGCGCCCAGTATCAGGCGGCGCAGTTGCCCATCCCTGCCAATCTCTTTTCGCACGCCGATCAACAGCAGCAATGGCAAACCTCCATCGCCCAAGGCAACAGCCCGACCGGTTGGGGCGGCCGGGTGGCCGACTATGTGAAGGCGCAGGCGATGAACTCCTCCCCGTTCCCCACCTTCCTTTCGGTGGCTGGAAACACCCTGGAAGGCTCCGGGGCGAAGACGCAAATGCTGGCCATCGCGCCCGGCCAATCGCTGGCGCTCGCCGGTTTCAACAACTCGGCCGCTTCCCAGGCCCGGCTGAACGCGCTCACCAATCTGTTGACCCTGAACAGCGGCGTATCGCTGGCGCAGGCGGCCAACTCCACCATGTCGATGGGCATCGCCGACGCCAAGGCGCTCGCGGCCGCGCTCGGCAAAGCCGCCCCGCTCAAGACCCAGTTCCCCGCCACCACCCTGGGCAAGCAATTGCAGCAGGTGGCGCAAATCATTCAGGTGCAGGCCGGCCTCGGCATGCGGCGGCAGGTCTTCTTCTGCTCGGTCGGCAGTTTCGATACGCACACTGGCGAGTTCCCCACGCTGAACACGCTCTATCCCGAATTGAGCCAGGGACTGGCCGCCTTCTACACCGCCACCCAGGAACTCGGCATGGCGCAAAACGTCACCGCCTTCACCGAATCGGACTTCAACCGCACCTTCCAGGCCACCACGGGCGACGGCAGCGACCACGCCTGGGGAGGACATCACCTCGTCCTCGGCGGCGCCGTGCACGGCGGCCAGATTTTCGGCGCCTTCCCGACCTTCGAACTCGGCGGCCCCGACGACACCGACACCCGCGGCCGTTGGATCCCCACCACCTCCATCGATCAATACGGCGCGACGCTGTGCTCGTGGTTCGGCATTCCCGATAGCGCCCTGAACTCGGTGTTTCCCAACCTGCCGAATTTCAGCACCCGCAATCTGGGATTCCTCGGCTGAGTGAGCGCGCAGTAAAAGCGGAAGACGGAACAGCATTCGGGAACTCCCACCCTCTCCACGGTGTCTACTTCCCATGCTCGAAGCCCTCAATCTCACCAAGACCTTCATCGGTCCCCCCGCCGTGGATTGCGTCAGCTTCACCATCCGTCCCGGCGAGATCCTCGGCTATCTCGGCCCCAACGGCGCCGGCAAAAGCACCACCGTCAAGATGCTCACCGGCCTGCTCGAACCCACCAGCGGGCGCGTCCTCTTCCACGGCCAGGACATCCGCCGCGATTTGAAGGGCTATCAGCGCCGACTCGGCTACGTCCCCGAGGAACCCCACCTCTATCCGCACTTGAGCGGCCGCGAGTACCTGCAGCTCGCCGGCCGCCTGCGCGGCATTCCGCGCCGCTCTCTCGATCCCAAAATGGACGATCTCCTGCGCCTCGTCGGCCTCTGGGACGACCGCCACGCCTCGCTCGCCTCGTACTCCAAGGGCATGCGCCAGAAAATCCTCCTGCTCGCCGCCCTGCTGCACGATCCCGAACTGCTCGTCCTCGACGAGCCCTTCTCCGGCCTCGACGTCAACGCCGCCATGATCCTGCGCAGCCTGCTGCATTCCCTCGCCGCCCGCCAGAAGATGATCCTCTACAGCTCCCACGTCCTCGAAGTCGTCGAAAAGGTCGCCCACACCGTCCTCATCCTCCGCAAAGGCCGCGTCGTGGCCCACGATTCCGTCGCCCGCCTGCGCGAAATCATGTCCGAATCGTCGCTCGAAGGCGTCTTCACCCAGCTCACCAACCCCGAGGATACCAACGCCATCGCGCGCCAGATCCTCGACGTGGTGGCCGCATGACTGCCCGCCTGCGCCAGTGGCTGGAAGAGACCCACAGCGACACCCTCGAGCTGGTACGACACTTCCTGGCGCGCTTCTTCGATACCGAAATCGGTGCCCGGCCCGACGATTGGCACAAAATCGCCATCGGTATATTCGCCTCGCTGGTCTCCGCCGGAATCCTTGGATTCACCACCTTCCTCGCCCGCTTCCGCATGCTGCAGGACCCCACCCATTCCACACCACAGCTCTACCAGGGGGCGGTCCGCAACGACCTGATTTCGCTCCTCGCCATCACCATGGCCGTCACCGCGCTCCTCACCCTCCTCCAGTGGGATTCTCTTTTCCCCAGCCTGCGCGATTACCTGGCGCTCGCCGGCTTCCCGGTCAGCGCACGCCAGATTTTCCTGGCCAAGTTATCCGCCCTCGTCCTGCTCTTTGCCGCGTTTACGCTCTCCCTGTCCGGTCCGCTCGCCGGCTTTTTCAGCGTCTGCATCCGCGGCCCATGGCAGGAAAACCCCTCCGCGCCCGTCCTTACCGCCGCCACCCTCGCCTCTCTCGCCGGCGCCAGTGCCTTCGTGTTCTTCACCCTGCTGGCCCTGCAAGGCGTACTGCTCAATCTCGTCCCCGGGCGCTGGTTTCTGCGCGTCTCCCTCTTCGTCCAGGGCGCCCTGTTCATTGCCACCGTCGGCGCGCTTCCGCTATTCGCACGCCAGCCGGCTCATGCCGCGTGGTGGCCGCCGTTTTGGTTCGTCAAGCTCTGGGAAGCCATCGTCAAAGGACCGGCTACGGCGGCGCGCCCCGCCCTGCTCGCCATCGTACTGCCCGCGATCCTCGCCGTTCTCGCCTATTTGCTCAGCTACCACCGATACCGCAAGCTCTTGCTCGAAGCTCCTCCGGCCCACACCGGCGGACACTGGTCCGGATTGGGTTCGCGCCTGCTGGAACTTTGGATCCGCAACCCCCGCGAACAGGCGGCCTTCGCCTTCACCTGGAAAACCCTGGCGCGCAGCCGCATTCACCGCTTGATCCTGCTCGCCTACGCCGGCCTGGCGCTCGGCTGGGTGATCCAGGCCGCGCTCGGCGCGCCGCCGGTTTCCCTCCACGACGAAGGCATCTACGGCCTCATGGCCGTCGCCTCGCCGCTGGGCCTCGCCGTGCTCATGATCCTTGCCTTCCGCTATCTTTTCGCCCTGCCCGTCACCCTGCAAGCCAACTGGATGTTCCAGACCGCCGACCAGGAAGGCCGCCTGGCCTGGCTGGCCGCCGTCGAGCGCTTCGTCATCGCCTGCGGCATCGTCCCCGTCTATCTGGCCAGCCTGCCCGCCACCATCGCCATCCTCGGTCTGCTCCGCGCCCTTGCCGTTACTGCGCTCGCCGTCCTGGTCGCCCTCCTCTGCTTCGAACGCCTCTTCCGCAACTGGTCCAAGCTGCCCTTCACCTGTTCTTACCTCCCGGGCAAGGTGATGGTGTGGCTCCTGCTATTCCGCGGCTCCGTCGGCATGATCTATTTCGCCGCCATCCCGCCGTTGCTGCTCTCCGCGTCCGGCGAGCTCGCTTCTTTCCTCGCTCTCTTCACCGGACTGTTCCTCTTCTGGCGGCATTGGCGCAACAAGCGCCTCGCCCAATGGGCCGAAGCCGCCATGCTCTGGGAAGAGACGCCCGAGGCCGATCTCGAGGCATTGCACCTGCGCCCCGTCGAGCAGGACGCTTCCCTCACGTCTACCCCGCAGCGCGCGCCGGAGATGTTCACCGCGCTCGTCGCCTCCCGCGGATTCCTGCCCCAATCCTGGGAAGAGGAAATCGAAGAAGACCGCAGCCACCCCGCGCTTCTCCTCGCCACCATCTGGGAAGATGTGCGCTACGGCTGCCGCGTCATCCGCCGCAACCCGCTGCTCTCTCTCGTTGTGGTCCTCACCCTCACCGTCGGCATCGGCATCAATGCCAGCGTCTTCACCGTCATCAACGGCATGATGCTCACCCCGCACGTTTACAAAGACCCGGCCAGCTTCGCCCGCATCGTCCCCGAATCGCGCCTGCAAGGCCAGCCCAGGCAAGCCGGGTATCAGGAATACCTGCGCCTCCGCGACCATACCCGCACCTTGCGGCAACTGGCGGCCTTCAGCTACTTCCCCACCACCATCGGCGATGACGATCCCGGCGGCAGCGTCGGCATTGCGGTCTCCTGCAACTTCTTCCTGGTCGATGGCCTCGACCGCGCCATCCTCGGCCGCCTCATCGATGGGGGCGATTGCGGCGCGCCCGGCCAGGCGCCCGTCGCCGTCATCGGCGAGAAGATATGGCATCAGCGCTTCGCCTCCGATCCCCACATCGTCGGCCGCGTCACCCGCGTCAGCAACCGCCCCGTCACCATCATCGGCGTGGCGCCCGACCTGACCACCGGCTGGCTCACACCTCCCAACATCTGGCTGCCCTACACCGCGCAGCCCTACATGGATTCCAGCCGCAACGGCTTCACCGACGACACTCTGCTGTGGCTCACCCTGGCCGGCCGTCTGGCGCCGGGATTCTCGCGCAGTCAGGTAAGGGCCGAGTTCGACATCCTGGAGCGCCAGGAGGATCTATACCATCCCGGACGCGCCACCGCGGTCACCACAACCGACGGCTCCTGGCTCGGTGAGTTCGAATTGTACTCGTCGGTCCGCGATCTTTTCCTGCTTGCCTTCTTCCTGGGCTCGTTCACCCTGGTACTGCTGATCGCCTGCGCCAACGTGGCCACCCTCCTGCTCTCCCGCGCCGCCTCCCGCCGCCGCGAAATCGCCGTCCGCCTCTCGCTCGGCGCGCCCCGCGTCCGCCTCGTCCGCATGCTGGTCACCGAAAGCCTGCTCCTCGCCGCCCTCGCCGGCTCGGCCAGCGCTTACCTGGTGCGCCACGTTCCACATCCTCTCTACCGCTACCTCTTTCCACGCGCGCCGGACTACCCCATGAATCCCGATTGGCGCATCTTCCTCTACATCTCCGCCATCGTCTTTCTCAGCGGCATTCTCTCCGGACTCGCGCCCGCTCTGGAGTCGGTCAAGCAAGACCTCACCTCCTCGCTCAAAGGCTACGCCAGCGTGCTCGGCGGCGCCCGTCTGCGCGCCGCCCTGGTGAGCGCACAGGTGGCCATGAGCATGGTGCTGTTAGTAAGCGCGGGCCTCTTCGCCAAATCCGAAGAGCGCACGCTGCACGCCGATTCCGGCTACCTCCCGCAAAAAGTAGTCGTCAGCCAGTTGCGCTTCCCGGAAAACACCTCCGCGGCAGCCGCGCGCGTCCGCCTCGACACCATCGCGCGGCGCCTGAAAGCCCTACCCGGCGCGCATTCGGTGGCATTCTCCGATGAGTTGCCCATGATCAGCCGCGTCACCGTGGAACTGCACCCGCCGTCGCGCGCCGACGCCGTCCAGGCCGTCGATATCTACAACGGCTCGCCCGGGTTCTTCGAAACCCTCGGCGTACCGATCCTTCGCGGCCGCGAATTCCAGGAGACGGACGGCCACGCCATCGTGGTTTCGCGCAGCCTGGCGCGCACCTTTTGGCCGAAAGAAGATCCGCTCGGCAAAACCCTGGTCCTCCAAGGCGTGACCGCCACCGTGGTCGGCGTCGCCAAAGATGTCGATCCGGTCCGCTTCGGCGGCTCGGAAAATCCTCCGCTCTACCTCATGCGCGCCGTGCATCCCAATCGCAACGTGGTCGCCGTACGCTTCGATGGCGATCCCAAGGCCGGCGCCTTCGCCGTGCGCGCCGCGCTGCGCGAATTCGACCCCGGCATGTTCATCGTCGCACGCGTCCTGCAGAGTTGGATCGACCAGGTCACCGAGGTCCTGTGGAACGTGGTCTCGCTGATCGTCGTCCTCGGTCTGGTCGCTACCGTGCTCGCCACCACCGGGATCTACGGCGCGGTTTCCTTCGCCGTCAACCAGCGCACCCGCGATTTGGGCATCCGCCTCGCCCTCGGCGCCACCCGCTTCGACATTGTCCGCGAGGTCTTCGTCTCCGGCGGCCGCCCGGTGCTGCGCGGCCTGTTCATCGGCCTATGGCTCTCCGTGGCGCAAGCGGCCTCCCTGCGCCAGAACATGAGCGGTACGCCGCTCC
This sequence comes from Candidatus Solibacter sp., assembly GCA_050014175.1. GTDB lineage: Bacteria > Acidobacteriota > Terriglobia > Bryobacterales > Bryobacteraceae > Solibacter. Next base: position 8,735 of record JBEKDV010000251.1, read on the forward strand.
GCCTGGATTCCGGCGATCCCTTCCTCTACGGAGGCGCCGCCCTCCTGCTCGCTCTTGCAGCCGTCCTAGCCATGACCGGCCCCGCCCGCCGCGGCTCCCAATCCGACCCCCTCGAAGCCCTCCGCTGCGATTAGTAGGACAGGCCTCCTGGCGCCTCCTGGCCTGTCTATCCGAGCGCAGCTCGGACGCTTCTTCCTCCGCGTTTCCGCGCCTCCGCCTCAAACCGTCTTCTCTGCGCTTCCTCTGCGTTCTCTGCGTCTCTGCGGTGAATCGACAGCTTCCCTGTATGATGGAATTCATGCTGACCCGTGAACAGGCGTGGGACATCGTCTGCGAATTCACCAAATCCGAGGGATTGCGCAAGCACGCCCTCGCCGTCGAGACCTGCGTCGTCGCTTACGCCAAACAACTGGGCGAGGACGAACACAAGTGGAGCGTCACCGCCCTGCTGCACGATTTCGATTGGGAGATCCATCCGCAACTGCCCGACCATCCCATGCTCGGCGAGCCCATCCTGGCCGAACGCGGCGTCGATGAGGAGATCCGCCGCGCCATCCTCTCGCACGCCGACTTCAGCGGCGTGCCGCGCCTCTCTCCCCTCGAAAAAGTGCTCTACGCCTGCGACGAGCTGGCCGGGTTCATCACCGCCATCTCCTACGTCAAGCCCGGGCGCAGCGTCTTTGAAGTGGACGCCGCGTCGGTCAAGAAAAAGATGAAGGACAAGGCGTTCGCGCGCAGCGTCAGCCGGGAAGACATCATCGCGGGCGCGCAGCAACTTGGGACGCCGCTCGAAGAGCACGTCGCCTTCTGCATCAAGGCAATGCAGGCGCGGGCTGCCGAACTGGGTCTCGCGGGAAACCCCGCAACTTCCGGCTAGCCGGCTCTTCGCACACGCCACGGCGCTTCACCGTACCTCCGCGTAGCCGAACAGCAAAGGCGATTGCATCGGGTTTTCGATGGCTACTTCCATGCGTTTCCACTGCACCGCTTGGGGCGGCAGCTCGGCGCGGAATTCGGATAGATCGTTATCGCGCCGCTCTAGCGTCACCCCCGCCTCCGCGCCGTTGACCCGCACCCGCGGCCGGAAATCGCGCGTCTCGAAAATGCCGATATACAGACTCTCGCCCGGGCCGCGCGGAGCCGCGATGCGGAGCGTCCCCGTGCGATCCATCCTTCGGCACCCGTCGGCGGCCTGCCGCCAACCCGCGCCCAGGTAGTCGCCGAAAACCGGATCCCCGATGTTGACGAAGCGCGGCTCGTCCTCCGTCCAGAGCGCGCCCGCATGGGCCGTCTCGTCGTGCAGCATCCGCCCGTCGAAGCGATAAACTACCGCCCCATTCGCCGCCAGCGCCCGCCGCGCGATTGCCTGCGGCAGCACGTACTTCGAGAGCAGGTCCGGCGCCGCCTGAATGCGTGCCTCGCTGCCCGGCGCCAGGTACACACTGGGGATCGATAGGGCGCGGAACGGCAGATCCGCCACGCCGCTCCAGAAGAGGCCGCTATCGATTCCGTCCAGCAGGATGATCTTCCCCTTCGCTGCCTCGTGGATCTCTTCCACTCCGAGCACCAGGTCTTCCACTTTTTCGGCGCGCGCATGCTGCCACCGCGTGACGGTCCACGACGCCTGCACGGAAGTCCCCGCATAGCCCAGGACGACCAGCACCACAATGGGTCTGCCCACCACTCCGAGTTTCGACATACTGCCTAGCGCGTACGCGCCCAGCATGGCGATGCCGATTGACGGCACCGCCAGGTAGTAGTCCATCTTGTGATTGGGCAGCGGCAGATAGGGCAGCAGCGGAAACACGAACCACCCGGCGCCGATTAGTGCCGCGTGTTCACCGCGCCCGAGGCCCCAGACGATTAGCGCCACCACGCAAGCCGCCACCACGAGCGCCGCCGCTTCGGGCGGCGTGCCCAGCACCCATCCCCAGTACGTCCAGAGCGTGGTGCGGATGGCGAAATCGATGCGCGGCGCATACACGCCGGCATGCGGCGGCGGAGCGAAATAGAAGTGCGCCAGCACCGCCAGAGCCGACACGGCGAACATGGGCAGCACTTTCTTCAGGAAAGCCCGCGCATAAAACAGCGCGTACAGCGCGGCCACCGCCGGATAGACCACATTGATTTCGAGCGCCCCCAAACCCAGCACGAAGGCCGCCCAGTGCGCCACCTCGTGCGCCTGCCTGCCGGTCTCGATGTGGCGCAACAGAAAGTAGAAAGCCAGCAGAAAGAAAAATCCGCTCAGCACCTGGTTATAGATCGAACTCCACCCCATCGCCCCAGCCATGCCGGGATTGATCAGCCACAGAACCTGCGCGCAGAGCCCGGCCGGCGCCCACGCCACCAGACGCCGTACGATGCTCCCCAACAGCAGGAGGCTCGCCGACTGCGTCAAAAATGTGCAGATATGGAAGGGCAGCGGATCCGCGCCGAAGACCGCGGAGAGGCCCAGCCAGTAAGCATTCTCGCCCAGCGGCCGCAGGTTGCCGTGCGCTTTGGGACTCACCAGCGCCCCTGATAGAACCAGGTGGTGAAACCGGGCCAATAGAGGACAACGAGCAACAGCGCGGGCAACACGAGCCAGGCGCTGGTGCGGATTGGCGGCATCCTCTGATCGTAACTTATGGCGATCATGTGACGGCCTCAAGCAGCCCGGCGGCGCGGAGGATGCCCGATGCCCATCTTATCCTTGCAGTCGGCCATCGTGCGGCGCATTCAGAGCGCTAGCGCGCCTTTATACATCATCTCCTTGAGCGGGAACTTGACAGACAGGTGAAACGGGCCAAAGCGGCTTTCCAGCGTCACTACCTTCTCGCCCACGGCGATCGGATCCGCTCCGCGCGCAAAAAAGAGAAGTAACTCCGTCGCCGACTCACCCGATCCGGTAAGCAGGTGGGCACAAGAAATGGCCCTCTTGCCTTTGCGCTCGATGCGGCTACTTTGCTTAATGGCCTCGAGCAAGCCTTCGTTCGGATCGGAGACGCTTTCTCCGTTCCTGGCCTTGGGCGGCGGCAACAAAGGCATTCCCCGAAGCCGGATGACGTAGAACTGGGCGGTTTCTCCGGGCAGTTCAGGCCCGCCGGCAAGACGGACGGGCTTTGCGCTTTCCCAGCGCGCCAGCACCCTGAACTGCACGGACTGGCCCGTGTCGGTGCTTGGAACCGGCGGCGGACGCTCACCGATCGGCACACTCGGGATGGCCCCGGGTGGAGTGCTCGGATTGGCGCCGGGAACATCTCCTCCCGGCCTCGCCACACCCTCGTAGGGTCCGCTTGCAGGCGCGCGGTTCTTTTCGACCTCGAACCGCACAATTCCCTCCCGCGCCCATGGGGACTGCCCGAGCAGAATCCGTTTCTCCTCGTTGCTCCAATCGGCGGGGTCTTTGCTTTCCCAGAATTCCTTGCGCGCGGCCTGTAGGGCGCGGAACGCCGGCCATATCGTGGCTGCCTGCAGCAGGCGCCTTCGTGTTCGGTGCATAGGTACGTCCTTGTTCCATCGTAGCTGGACAAGAGCCGCGGCCAAAAGCGATATAGATCTGACGGGCACCGCCTCCCGCGGAGAGGCCGGAAATCTTCCGCCCGCGATGGCGTGGCCCACGTTCTCGCCGTGAAATTGCAGTACACTTCCTGAGGAGGCCCCATTGAACACCCTCACCCGCAGGTCTCTCTTGAAAAGCTCGGCCATGCCACTGGCCGGCTTGTTGGGGCTGCCGTCGCTCTCCGAAGCCGCGCAGGCTGCCCTCAGCGCCTACCGGCGTCCCAAACTGAAGATCACCGAAGTCCGCACCGCCGAAGTCCGCGTCCACGGCTATCAGGTGCACGTGCGCATCTACACGGACCAGGGCATCATAGGCCAAGGCGAATCCACCGATGCCGCGCAAGGCAACGTGCCGCTGATCCGCTCCTTCGCGCGGATGCTGATGGGCCAGGATCCTTTGAACATCGAGGCCGCCTTTGAACGCATCCGTACGGCGGGCATCTTCGCCGGCGCCCAATCCGGACAATACGTCACCGCCTTGACGGCCGTCGAAATCGCGCTCTGGGATATTGCCGGCAAGGCGCTGGGCCTGCCCGTCTATCAACTGCTGGGCGGCAAGGTGCGGGACCGCGTGCGCGTCTACTGCGATTCCGGCGCCCGGGAGATGGTCCCCGGCGACGAGCGCTCCCTGGCGCGCATTCAAGAGATCCGGAGAATGGGTTTCACCGCCGCCAAAATCGATATCGACGATGCCGCCGATCCGGCGCGCTTCGACCGCGTCAACTGGACCGCATCCAATGGCGAGATCGATCACATGCTCGCCAAGATCGCCTTCACGCGCGAGAATTACCCGAAGGATATCGACCTCGCGGTAGACATGCACGGGCGCTACGATGCCACCACCGGCAAGCGCGTCGCCAAGGAAGTCGAGAAGTTCAAGCTGCTATGGCTCGAAGAACCGGTGCCGCCGGAAAACATCGACGCCATGCGCGACATCCGAGCCTCCACCAGCACGCCCATCTGCTGCGGCGAGAACCTGTTTCTGCGGCACGGATTCCGCGAGCTTCTGGAGAAGCGCGCCGCCGACATCATCATGCCCGATTTCCAGAAGTGCGGCGGCCTCCTGGAAGCGCGCAAAATCGCCGACATGGCGCACACCTACTACGTGCCCGTGGCCCCGCATGCGGTCACGTCCCCCATCGGCATGATGGCCACCGCCCACGTAGGCGCCGCGATTCCCAATTTCCTGGTGCAGGAGTGGCACTGGATCGATTCGCCCGACCTGTGGCGCAACTGGGTGAAAGAGGGGGACATCATCGAGAAGGGACACATCGCTCTTCCCGAACGCGCCGGCCTGGGCGTGGAAATGAACGACGATGGCGCGCGCAAGGCCCAGGTGCCCGGCACGCCGTGGTTCGAGAAAGCGTGATCGTCATGAAGCAAACCTGTTTTCGAAGTGCCGCCGCGGCCTTCGTGCTGGCCGCGGCCGCGTTTTCCCAGCCCGGAGTTCTCACCCGCGAACAGCTCATCAAGTACACGCCCGAGTGGACCGGCGAGCGCTTCGCCGACGGGCGTCCCAAGGTGCCCGATGCCGTCCTCAAGCGCATGCGGACGGTCACCCTGGAGGAGGCCTGGGCCGTCGTCAAGCAGGCCGCGTACGGCCACCAGTATGACGACAACTGGGGCACCATCATCCATCCCGAGAAGGTGCTGGTGGGCCGCGCGCTGACCGCGCAATGGCTGCCGGGCCGTCCCGATATCCACCGCGTGATCACGGAGCAGGGGAAGAGCGACGGGCGCATTGGAGGGCAGAATGCCTGGCCGGTGGACATGCTCCAACCCGGCGATGTCTACGTCTGCGATCATTTCGGGTTGAAGGAGGATGGCCCGTCCATCGGCGACAACGTCGGCAACGCGATCTATGCGCGCAGCGGCAACGGTATCGTGTACGACGGCGCGGTGCGCGACATCAACGGCCTGAAGGAGTTGGAAAACTTCACCTCTTTCGTCCGCTTCTACGACCCGTCGCACCACCTCAGCAACCTCTCGGCGGGCGACCGCATGAACTCGACCATGATCGGGATCAACATCCCCATCCGCATCGGGCACGCCACCGTGTTGCCCGGCGACGTGGTTCTCGGCAGGGATGGCGGCGTCATGTTCATCCCGCCGCAGCTTGCCGAAAAAGTGGTGCAGTACTCCGAGATCACCCAGTTGCGCGACCACTTCGGCCACCAGCGGTTGCGCGAAAAGAAGTACACCGCGGGCCAGATCGACGCGCGTTGGAGCGAGGTCATCGAAGCCGATTTCACCGGGTGGCTGCGCGAGAATATCGACAAACTGCCGGTGCCGCGCGAACAGGTGGAAGAGATCCTCAAGGGCCGCGCCCGATAGCTTTCGTACGCCCACTTACATCGGGCCTCGGATTGCTACTTACCGGGATGAGGTCACTAATTCACATGCGCAAATTTGCACTGGCGTTATCGCTCTGTTCGTCGGTAGTTCTGTTCGCGGCGGACACTGCACGGGAGCGTTTATCGGACACTACCAATGTTTTCAACGAGATCATGGCCACCCCGGATAAGGGTATTCCACAAGACTTACTGGAAAAGGCAAACTGCATCGTCATCGTGCCCGGGATGAAGCAGGCGGCCTTCGGCATCGGCGCGAAATTCGGTCGCGGATACGCGGTTTGCCGTGAAAATCATGCACACTGGGGCCCGCCCGCGGCCATCCGGGTGGAAGGCGGCAGCTTCGGCTTTCAGATCGGCGTTTCCGACACGGATATCGTGATGCTGGTCATGAACGAAAGCGGCAAGCGCCGTCTGCTGGAAGATAAGGTCACCCTCGGCGCGGAAGCCACCGTCGCGGCGGGTCCCGTCGGCCGTCAGACTTCGGCTTCCACCGACGTCCAATTGCAGGCGGAAATCCTTTCCTGGTCGCGCTCCAAAGGGCTCTTTGCCGGGATCGCGTTGCACGGCGCCACCTTGCGGCCGGATAACGACATGAACGAGGAATTGTACGGAAACAAGCTCAGCAACCGCGAAATCCTCGCGGGCGGCCAGAAAACTCCGCCCCTCGCGATAGAATTGATCACGGCCTTAGACCGTTACTCGCCGCGCGAGGACGGTCACATGGGTGAAGCCGACCGAAAGAAGCAGTAACGGATCGGCACTTCATTACCGCTCCCGCCCCGGGGGCACCCTCTGGGCCGGGAGCGATCGGTATCTTTATACCTACCCCACGATATCTCTGACCACGTCCCCCGAGATCCCCGTGAGCCGCACATCGAGCCCCTGAAACTTCACCGCCAGGCGCTTGTGGTCGACGCCGAGTAAATACAGCATGGTGGCGTGAAAATCGTGCACGCTCACCGGG
>JBEKDV010000252.1:0-11248 GCA_050014175.1 Candidatus Solibacter sp.
GCGGCAAGGCCGGGGAATCGCAGTTACGGATACGGGACCTGCTGCAGACGTCGGCGGCCTGCGCCGTTAGCAACGTTGCCATTGTGAATCCTCCGACGCGGCTCGGGCCTTCCGTGCGGAGCCTTTCTCTGGCTGTCCGCGGGGAGCCCGGCCAGAAGGACCTCAATGTCGCTGGGGACCTGGCGGCCAGACGTCTGGTCGGCGGATTCCTCGTGAGCCAAGGACTGTCCGACGCCGCGGCCCAAGCGGGAGGGCAATTGTTTCTGCCGGACACGGCAACGCAGGTGCGCATTGCGAAATTGAGCAAGTCCGCGGAACCCGGCACCGCAGTGGATTGGGAGCATGTCTATGCTCCGTTGGAAGGGCCATGGCTGCTGGGGATCAACCTTCCTTCCCAAGCCACGGAACGCCTCGTCCTGCTGCCCAAGCCGGACGCGGATCCTGGTCACGCCTCTGTCATCTTGAGGGCCGGCGATTCGGTTCTCGGAGGATTCACCCTCCAGCAGGATGAGTGGTTGTAGCTTGCCGACCGCAAAGCGCCGAGCGGGGGCTGGCAGGAAACGACAACTGCGCTGCTGTCGACCGCTGCCTAACCCTTGCCTAACCCTTGCCTAACCCTGCCGAACCCGGCGTAGCCGGAACCAAACAGAAGTGATACGACGATCCGGATTGGGCAACCAAGCGCGAAATCACTCGCGCCGTTGTTCAACGCATAGAGATTAGGCCGCTAAAGTGACACTAGTCCTACGCCTGCCCGTCGAGCCGAGCGTCCGTGGTTTGGAGCCGATTGTTGGTGACATTGCCCCGGACGGGAACCCGCCTAAGACAATATTTCCGACCACGGGGGCTCAGGGCCCAGACACGCTCCATCGACTACGCCCGCAGCGAATTCCCCTGGACATCTGTTTAGAAGTGCGAACGGGGATTTCATCGGCATAGGGGCGGCGGTTCGAGTCGCGATGGCCGGAGGGTTTTCGCTGTCCGCGCTGCGGAGGTGGTGGCTTTTGGCCTGTGCGGACGCTGCTGATGCAATGCAAGGCGTGTGGTCGCTAGACGTCGGTGACGGCGGGCACGATCTTCCAGGACACGTGCAGGCCGCTGGTGGACTGGTTCCGGGCCATGTATTGGTTGGCGAGCCACGCAGAAGATTCTCTATTGAGAATTCAATGACTATGGCGATGCACGTTACCAGCGGCTGGCGACGACATCGGCGCCGCATATCTATAATTTGCGGACGAGCCGGGGATACCGGAAGGGAGGGTCTTCTTCCAAAAGACGCGGCCGGTGAAGGTAACCATTGGCTCGGCCTGACCCGCAATGCCGGCCTGGGTACATACGAATCGATGCGGTGCATCAGGGCGATCTCGAAGGGATGAAAGGGGTGCATCACCATCAATGCCGTCGACGTAGTGACCCAGTGGCAGGTAGTGCGGTACACCAAAGCGAAGCCTGGCTGATGCCGGTGCTAGAAGCGATATTTCTGCAGTTGCCATTTCAGCTTTTAGGGTTCCATTCAGACGACGGCAGCGAGTTCATGAATCATAAGGTGGCCAAGATGCTCACCACTCTGCTTGTGGAGCAGACCAAATCGCGGCCTCGGCACAGCAATGACAACGGGTTGGTGGAAGCCAAGAATGGAGCGGTGATCGCCACACACACGGGCTACAAGCATATCGGGTCGCACACCACGCGGAAGTCATCGGCCAGTTCTACGAAGAGGAGGTCAATCCGTATCTGAACCTACATCGGCATTGCGGAGTGCCCGAGTTGGTTACTGACGCGAAAGGCAAACAGGGGAGGGTGTACCGGTGGTACCCAAGGCCGTGGGACATTCTGCGGCAGTTGCATGGTTTGGCGCGGCATCTCCAGCCAGGTACGACGCAGGCAGACCTAGAGAGATTGGCCAGGTCGGAAAGCGACATCGTCTCCGCCCGGCGGATGGCAAGAAGCGAAGCTGAAACTGTTCGCAGGGATTCGACAGAAAAGGAGTGCATGAAAGACGACGGTGGAAATGACGGGCTAGGGACGCCGAGGAGAACCAAAGGCGGGTTTTCCTCTGTGCCCACAGCCCCCGGAAATCGCTGGCGCGATTCCCCCACTTCCACCACAGCTACGATTTCATATTGATATTTCAGAAAGAGACCACAGCGGCGCGTTTTTCCCCCAGGCGCTCATCCTTCGATTCGAAAATGTTGCTGTGCGCAGCCTACCCGCCGCCTGTTGTGGAATGGTTGCCCGGACTGCCGCAAGAACGTTTGAATATTCCATCAAGAAATGGGTTTGAGATCTGGTGTTAAAGAGGATAATAAGCTGATATGGCACAAGGCCAGGAAGCTATTCTCGATCAGGAGCGAGAAGTTATCCGGCAGCGCGCGGTGCTTCGCGGCGCAGCCGCCGACCAGGCCGGGAAGGTCGGGCTGGCACTATCCGGCGGCGGAGCGCGTAGCGCGGCGTTCGGTCTGGGAGTGCTGCAGTCGTTAGCCCACGAGAACCTGCTCGGCCGCATCGATTATCTGTCCAGCACCGGCGCCGGAAGTTCTCTGGCCGGTTGGCTGATTGCCTGGATCCGCCGGACCAATATCGGGGAGGTGGAGTCGGGGTTGGCGAGTTCCCGATCGGGCCCCGAAGCCGAAGCGATCGACTCGTTCCGCCGCGCCGTTTATCTCTCGCAGGGCGTCGCCCGCAGTTCCACCGCTATTCTCATCTGGTTCCGCAACGTCGTGCTGAATCTGATCACGCTCGGCGCCTTACTGGCCGCGCTGCTGTTCCTCGCCGACATCGGGTACTACGAACTGGTCAACATGTATTTCGCCGGGCCATTGACCTGGCTGCTGTTGGCTCTTTCGGCGTTATTGCTATTCAGCACCACCGTCGCACCCGAGTCCGAGGAGGCCCCAGGTCTCTGGCGCATGCGCAAATTCTGGACGGCGGTGGTGCTGACTCTGGGAGCCGCTGCTCTGAGTGCAGTCGCCACCAATAGTGAGGCATGCGAGCCGTGTACGGCATGGTGGCGCACCGCGGCCATTGGGTGGGTGCTGTCTTTCGAAGTTGCCTGGCTGCCTCGCGGTGAGGGGCTCAAAGGCTATCTCGGCCATTTTTTTTCCGCACTCATCGCCGGAGTCGTGGGCGGTGTTCTGTTCGGGCAGGCGCGTGCCTGGCTGGGGATCGAGTTCCGAACCCCGGCGATCGCCATTGCCGTCGTGCTGACTGTCCTCCTGTACATGTTTCTGATGGGTCTTAGGATTTCGGATTCGACCCGCGAAATTGCCGGCCGGTTCTGTGGTTCGCTGGCCAGCCTGGCGGCGCTCTGGCTGGTAATAGTGCTAGTCTGGAATGTTCCAATTCAATCCTGGATTCCAATGGCGTCCGCCGCGATCCTCATCATCGCCGGCGGGCTGCTCAGAGGTTTCTTAGCCTTTTCTTACATCCGTGTGCTGCGCCTGCCGCTGGAAGTGTTGGAGCGCCTGGCGCCGTATGCGCTGGTGTTCGGCCTCAGCGCGGCCATCCGGCCCGCGCTCGACCCGTTTGCGTCGGATGCCGAAAAGCTGGTTTTGGAACTGGCGGTAATTGCAGGTATCCTCACCATCACCCTGTTTCTGATGTGGAGGCTTCACGCGAGCGAATTCACCATGCACGAATTTCGACGCTCGCGCATCGCCAATTTGTTTCTCGGTTTTCGTCCGGCGAAGAGGTTCGCGGCTCGCGGTGACGACGACTTGCCGCTCGCCGCTTTCGAGCCTTCCGAGGGATACACCGGACCGTATCCGTTCTTCGGCGCCGCGTTGCGCGACGGAGAACAGACGGCACCGTTCGTTTTCTCGCCCCTGGCCAGCGGGACATCGGATGCCCTTCGGCCCACGCGTGAGTTTGCAGGCGGTATCTCCCTGGCCGGCGCGATGGCGGTTTCCGAACCGCTGCGCGATCGGTCACCGGAGCCGTCCTCTCCCCTGGTCGCATTCCTGTGGACGCTCTTCGACCTGCGCAATGGCAGGTGGGTGGGCAACCCGCGCCGGGACGACAAGTGGCACAAGTCCGGGCCGTTACTGGGTCCTTTGTATGCGCTGCGCCGCGGCTTCAGCAGCATGGCGGGGCAGCCGGCATATGTCCGGCCGATCCCGGGCGAGGTCTTCGACAACCTCGGCATTGTGGAACTGGTGAAGAGGCGCTGCCGTTTCATTATCGCCTGCGATGCCAGCCAGGATCCCAACATTGCTTTCGAGGATCTCGGCAGGACGTTGCGTAGGTGCCGCGCCGAAGGAGTCGAAGTCGAGATCGACACCGGACCCCTGGGACGTAGTCACAGCGCCCACTTTCAGATCGGAGTGATCCATTACGGGAACGAACCGGATGGCTTGCTGCTTTACATCAAACCTTCATTGACTGGCGATGAACCCTCCGAACTGGCCCAGTACGCCGTGGCGCACCCTGAATTTCCCTACTCGAATTTCAACGACCACTTCGAGGAAGCCGAGTTTGACAGTTATCGCCGCCTCGGCGAGCACGTGATCGGTTCTCTGCTTACGCAGGCGGACGCCGGCATTGGCGGTAGAGTCTCGATTGAAGACCTGTTCTGGACGAGCGGGCGACAGTCGCAGCCCGAGTTGAAGCCGCAGACCGCGGGCGAAGAGCCGGTCGCGGTCCGCGAGTCAGAGCCGCCGCCCGCCGAACTGGTGGACCTCATTTCGGCCGGCGAATGCGTCGTGTGCGCCGGCGCGGGGTTGGCGGCGCAAGCAGGAGCGCCGACTTGGCAGGAGCTTTTCCAGGGTCTCCTGCGCGCTGCGCGCGAGCAGACTCTCATCGACCCACAAACCGCCGACGGATTGGCCGCCTCGCTCGCCGCCCGGGAGTTGGATGCCGTGGCCGACGAACTGACCTTCCGGCTTCCGGGCGATTTCGTCAACAGCTATGTCACGAGGGCGACGGCGGGCAAAGAGCCGAGCCCGGCGCACAAGCTGATCGGCGGTATGCCGTTCGCCGGAGCGTTGAGCCTCAGCCTGGACGATCTACTGGCTAAGGCCACGGCGGCGAGCGCCCTCACGGGGGCAAACGCGGCGGACCTGGTGGCTGCGCTGCGCGCGAAAAAACCATTCGTGGCCAACGTGTTCGGAGTCGCAGGACAACCGCTGCCGCTGGTGTTTACCACCAAACAATTCCGTGCCCTCCTGACGTCTAATTCTCAATTCAAGGAATTTCTGGCGACGTTGTTCCTTCGCTGCAACGTGCTATTTACCGGCTTGAGCCTCGACGGAGTCCGTGATTTTCTGGACGTGCTGGAGCTGCCGCAAGTGCCCGAGCGCGTCCATTTCGCGCTCATCGCCCCGACCGCGCCGGACGACGCAGTCAAGGTCCGCTACCTGCAGCGCGCCTACAACACGCGCGTGGTGGAGTATCAGCCCGGATTCAACTATGGCGGTCTGTTGCAGTTCTTCGAGCAGCTGCAAAGCGCCGTCGGCGAGCAGGTCCCCCGGTTGCGAACCATAGTGCCCTTTGTCCTCAGACACGTTCACCTGGAAAACATCGGCCCTTTCGAAAACCTCGATCTGGATCTGACCAAGTCGTGGAACATCCTGCTGGGCGACAACGGCGTCGGCAAGACGGTGGTGCTCAAAGCTATCGCGGCGGCGCTCTGCGGCAAGGACACCGAAACCGAACCAGTCGCGCGGCTGCTCCGCGCCGGTGCGGACTCGGGGCTCATCCGCCTGAAAGCTCAGGATGAGTATACGGTTCGTCTGCAGAGGGGTTCGGATGGCAGCGTCCAGATCACTCCCACGAGCCTTTCGCCGATGCTTTACGAGGATGCGCTGGTACTGGGATTTCCGGCCCTGCGAGCCATCTCCTGGGACCGTCCGAAAGGACCGGGGAGTAAGAGGCAGACCGCCGAACCACCCAAAGCTGCCGACCTGCTGCCGCTCCTACGCGGCGGAATCGATAGCCGCATTTCAGACATCAAGCAGTGGATCATCAACCTCGACTGGCAATCCGTGGACGATCCCCGTGCCGGTGACCAGTTGCGCAGGTTCTTCGAAGTGCTGCAAGCTCTAACCCAGGGAACCAGCCTCAAGCTGGTCGGCATCGACCGCAAAACCAGCGCTATCACGATTCGGACCGACAGCGGAAAAGTGCCGCTGGAAACCATCAGTCAGGGGACCGGTTCGATCCTGTGCTGGATCGGAACCCTGATCGAGCGGCTGGCGGAAACGCGCAGGACCGACGAAACCGCATTGGTGCTGATCGACGAGATTGACGCCCACATGCATCCCAAATGGCAGCAGATCTTCGTGGATGCGTTTCGAGCCGAGTTCAAAAACGTTCAGGTCATCGCGACCACGCACTCGCCCTTCATTGTTGCCAACATGAATATCGTGGGGGAAGAAGAGCCGGTCGCCGGTCTGGAAGATCAGGTGGTCGTTTTCCTCCGCGACGCAAAAGGCTCACTTTCCCAAATGCGTTGGAAGGAGCGCCTGAAAGGCCTGCGCATCGACCAGATCGTTACATTGCCCGTGTTTGGACTCGACAGCTCGCGAGACCGGGAGACGACCGACGCGTTGAAGACGTACAACGAGCTGAGTCTGAAAGATGACGCCGAGCTGACCGCGGAGGAGCAGGCCAAACTGGAAGCCGCCGCCGGCATTCTGAATATGAAGTCGCACCCGGCCGAGACGCCGGAAGCGCGCCGGGCCTACGAAGTGATCCAGCAGTCCGCCCAGCATCAACTCGCTGGTGTGCCTTCCGCGGTGCGTGAAAGAATAATGAACGAAGTGAAACTCCAGACCCTGGAATCGTTCAGCGGAGAGAAGCGGCCGGAATGATTCACGTCGATTTCAAACTCCCGTCGCAGGTCAAAGACGAGCAATGGTACAAGGAGTGGCTCGCCCGGGATGAGCTCAGAGAGTCGTGGTTTGAGGACTGGAAGGCATTTCGGGACAAGAGAGCCGAAGATATCGACGTCACTGCCGATGTGGATGCGTCCGAATTAAACTCCGCGGTCTGGCGTAGGGTGAAGGGCTATCTATTCGCGATGTTCCGCAGAAAGTGCGGATACTGCGAATCGTACGTCGAGCACATCTCGCCCGGCGCCGTCGATCATTATCGTCCCAAGGCGACTTACCGGTGGCTCGCGTATGAGATCACCAATTACATCCCGTCGTGCACGGAATGCAATTCCGGAGGCAAGGGTGCCCAGTTTCCCGTCGTGGGCGGAAGGAACGCGGTAACACCGGGATCGGAGTCCAGGGAACGGCCGCTGTTGCTCAATCCGTGCGACTGCGCGCCGGATCGCGATCCATCCAAGCATCTTCACTTCATCAGTCAGAAGGGCAAGACGGATGTCCCCGGGTTTGTGAAAGGGCTGACAAAAGAAGGGAGGGAAACGATTCGGCTTTGCAGCCTCAACGAGCGCGATCTGCTGATCACGTTGCGCGAGCAGGCCCAACGTAGCGCCGTGCAGGACTACCTGTTGAAGGTCGCTGCACTGGACGATCACTCAACCGAAGCCATCAGAGCAGTCATCGATAAGATCGTCGATCCCACCATGCAGTACTCCGCGGCGCGCCGCGATGCCGTCAACGACTTCATCATGTCGGCCTACCAGGCACTAAAAACGGCCTAGGGCTTCTATGACCGGGCTACCCGAATCAGACCTCGCTATTCTTCGGCACATCAAATCCTATCCATCAGCAGGGAATCTCATAATCGAACCAGAATTTTCCCTTTGAAAAACCCGGCGGCAGTTTCTTCAGCACGGGACCTTTGGGCGCATCCTTGACGGGCATCGAGTCACTCTGCACAAAACCGCTGGCGCGCTCTTGCACCGCGGTGACGAGTTTAGCCAGCGGGATCGACGACCAGGGCACGCTCTGCGTGGATGCCATGGCCGCGAACTTGCCTTCGGTCATCTTTGCCACGGCTTTCTTAGGCGTGGCGTTGAAACTGCCGTGGTGTCCTACTTTATAGAAGTCGACATCCGCCAGCAACTCGTCGGACCCTTCCTGGTTCAGCCAGTAGTTCCAGTTTCCGTACTGCGCGTCGCCAGGAAAGAGCAGATACTTCCCGCGATAGGCGAACAGCGCCACCACACTGGTATTGTTGATGGCCTGATCGAGTGCGAAGGCTAGAGCTTCCGGGTCGGAGGCAAGCTGCTCGAGCATCTCCCGATCCGCGTCGTCCAGCGCCGGATACGCGCTCTTCTTGCCGGGCTTGAAAAGCCATTTTCCGAGAAACGCCTGCACTCCATTCGCCGCCCCGGGCTGACTGCCATTCATGCGCAGAAACCGCTCGCCGGCCGGCGGATCCATCTTAGCCAGAAAGGCCTGGTCGCGCGGCGGACCCAGCACCTTTACTGAGAGCCCATGGATTCCCGCCGGATTCTTCAGCTCGCCGCCGGCTTCCAGGTAGCGCACTTCGCCGTTCCTGATGCCCGATTTCAACAGTTGCAGCGCCTTCTCGTTGCCCGAGATATTCATCACCGCGAACTCGGCCTTGGGAGCGGCGCCCGTGGCCGCGAAGTGCAACTGCAACTGCTCGACCAGTGCGGCACTCTTCGCCTTCAGCCGGGTAGCAGTCTTGTCCTTCGGATTTTCCGTCCACGGTAGCCAGACTTCGCCCACTTCCTCGCAAGCCCGGAACTGCGCATCGCATTTGGCGAAGCCCGAAATGTGATCCTGGTGCGCGTGAGTGGCGATGACGATCGCCAACTTGTTCTGCGCCTCGGCCAGCGCGTCGGTAACCGCGTCCTTGATCGTTCCGATGTCGCCCTTGGCATGGACTCCGCAATCCACCAGCACGTGGACATGGCCGTCATCTACGGGCAGCGAGACCAGGAAGCAATCGCCGAAGCCCACGCGATACATGCGAATCCGTATGGTGTCCTTCTTAAGATCGGACATGTCAGTACCCCCGATGGATTGCGGCAAAACTACACGCCGGAATCTTAAACGTGTCCTGGTATGCCGCGGCCGGTGTCGCATAGCCGCTTTGCAGGTGAAACTCGCGCTGCGACTCCAGCCGGGACTGGTTGCCGATGCTCTTTTCCACCACGTAGCGGACCTCTCCCGCGCGATTGAAAATTACCGTGGACCCGCCGCGGAGTTCAAACTCCGCCGACTTGGGATCGTTCGGGTCCAGCCGTTCAGTCTTCTTCTGTAGGAACTCCACTACGAAATCCACGATCAGCCGTCCGTCGGGCGCGATGCGATGGATCGAGTGAAAGGAAAACGCATTGATGTTCGGTTCCTGGTTGGGAGTGTAAGTCAGGCCGAGGCTCTTGGCATTCTCCTTCGCGTATTTAGTCAGGATCACGGCGTTCGCCTTGGACTGCTTCGCCGCCCGTTCCATGTCTTCATCGGCTTCCGCTTCTACGGCATCGTAGACCAGCCCGTTGCACGGCGGAACCGGACGGCCGGACACTTCGGGACTGCACCAGCGGAGTGCTTCTTCCGAGTAGGAACTTACATTTTCGGGAATGATGCCGCGCAGCCGGAACGCTTTGATGATCTCGCCGCGATAGCCCAGCGCGTCTTCGGGCACCAGGTCGGAATCAGCGGTGATCAGGGCGCGCAGAAACTCGCCGAACGTGATATCGACCGGCGGACAATAGTCGATTGCGCGCACGCAGATATTCATGAACTGCGACGCCACCTTGGATGCCTCGCGAGCCAGCCGCTTAGCCAGGTCGGGATGCAGGTCGCCCTGCGCGCTCAAGGCCCCGCCGGCGCGAGCGATGCGCATCAGGTCGCGCGTCCGCTTGATGTACACCGTGAAGTAGGCGTCGAATACCGCCGCCACCAGGATCGATCCGCGCAGGTGGGGCTCAGTCACGCTATCCAGATCGTGCGTGTTGGGCGGCGTGCCGATGGCCGACCGCAGCGCCGACCGCATTCCCATTGCTTGCCCGAACTGCCGGGCTAAGCCGACCAGGGGATTGTCCCCGGAAAGCTCGGGAATGATCGCCGCTTTGCCGTCCGCGGCCACCAGTTCCGCCGGCAGTTGCGCTTTATAAATCAGGCCGCCGGTCCGATTGATTGTGTCGAGCACGGCGTCCTGCATGCTGAAATGCTGCAGCAGGGCTACGATATCGGCGAACGCCTCGTGGAAGGCCGGAGTATCGATGTGGCTCGACTTGGTGAAATACTCGCGCAGTCCGTCGATCAGCGCGTGCGTGGTCTCGTGCGCGATGATGTCGTGCGACAGGCAGGTGAAGATCGTCTGGTTCGGCAGGTTGTCGCCGGGATCGTCGGCAGCGGCCTGGAAGTAACCGAAACAGAGCGCCCGTAGTTCGGGGTCGTAGAACGCGTTGGCCTGCTGGAAGGCGTGCGGAAAGATGCGCAGCCTGTTGCGGAAGGGGTCGTCCTTCGGTCCGCCGCGCTTGCGCCTCCATTTGATGCGGCGGCCCAGCGCGAACTCAAACCTTCGCAGGGTTTCGCTGGCCACCGCGTATACCATCTGCTGATGGAACCTCGGATCGGATTCGCTCGGCTCCAGTCCGCCGTTCATGATCACGGCCGGATGATCGAGGTCCACCGGCTCGTAGTAGCACTTGTTGCTGGCGTCGTAATCGATCACGGCGATCCGCGATCCGACGGGTCCCGGCTGCAGTTCCTCATAGGGTACCGCGACCGTCATGTAGTTATTCAATCTGCGTCCCGCGGTTGGATCGAAAGCATATACAGTCAGGGGACGCGAGGCGGGCAGCTTATAATTGCTGGGGCGGCCTTTCGGAGTTGGGCGCATGGCGTTCCTCCTTTCTCCTACCTCCGATCATCATCGCACTTCTAAACGACGACGGCTTGCCTGTGAGCGGCCTGGCACAGTCCATCGTTTCTTGTGGCCGGTGAAGGTGAGATTCACCCGCGCCTACTCCTTCACCCGCTTCAACAATTCGAAGCCGAGAGCGTACGCCTCCGCGCCGGAGTCTTCCATCAGTTGAAACACCAGACTCTGCTCGGAAATCGCCTGCCATGAATCCTCACTGAACGTGATGCCGGTGGCCAGAATCCGTTCCATCACCGCGCCCACGCCAATCAGCCCTTGCAGGCTGTGGCCGTGCCGCTCGGCCTTGTCCTCCTTCACCGCCTCTTCGAAATCCCCGCGAGAAAACAGCTTCAACACCTGCGAGAAAATGCTGCATACTTTCATTTAGGTTGAGTCTCCTGAGGTTGAATTGGTTCTTCCGGAACCCAACTCCACCCTATCAGGAGCTCAGCCGCTCACCGACCGACGCTCTCTGCGCCCGACCGCTCGGTTAGCCCGC
>JBEKDV010000253.1:0-11178 GCA_050014175.1 Candidatus Solibacter sp.
GGCGCCGTACCGGCCGTTACTGCGGCTTCGGCCTCCGGTGCGTTCACCTGGCGGTAGTAAATCCCCGTGTCGCCGAGGTAAACTTCCAGGTCCGCGGGGCGCGGAAGCGTGCCCTGGATCAGGGATTCCGAAAGCGGATCCTCGATGTACTTCTGCAATGCACGGCGCAGCGGCCGGGCGCCGTAGCTGCGGTCGGCGCGGGTCTTCTCGAGGATGTACTTGGAAGCGTCGGGCGCGAGCCGGATCTTCACCTGCTTGGCCACCAGGTTCCCGTTCACCTGCTCCACCATGAGGTCGATGATCTGGATCAGGTCGTCGTCGGTCAGCGAGCTGAACAGGATCACTTCGTCCAGGCGGTTCAGAAACTCGGGGTTGAACGCCTTTTTTACTTCCCCGCGCACCATGTCCTCGACCTTCGACGGGATGCCTTCGCCTTGGGGCGCCGAAAAGCCCAGGTGTACGCGCTTCTCCAGGAAACGGGCGCCCAGGTTGGAAGTCATGATGACGATGGTGTTCTTGAAGTCCACCTGGTTGCCCAGCCCGTCGGTCAACTGGCCGTCCTCAAACACCTGCAACAGGATGTTGTAAATGTCCGGGTGTGCCTTCTCGATTTCGTCGAGCAGGATGATGGAATAGGGATTGCGCTTCACCCGCTCGGTGAGCTGGCCGCCCTCTTCATAGCCCACATAGCCCGGGGGCGAGCCGATGAGCTTGGAAACGGAGTGCTTTTCCATGTACTCCGACATGTCGAACCGCACCAGGCTCTTCTCGCTGCCGAACAGGAACGCGGCCAACGCGCGGGCCACTTCCGTCTTGCCGACGCCCGTGGGACCGAGGAAGAGGAACGACCCGGCCGGCCGGTTGCTGGATTTCAAGCCGGCGCGGGAGCGGCGGATGGCGCGGGCCAGCGCGGAGATCGCCTTCTCCTGGCTGATCACGCGCTTGTGCAGCTCCTCCTCGATGCGCAGCAGCTTGGTGATCTCTTCCTCCTTGATGGCGGTCATGGGCACGCCCGTCCAGCGGGCCACCACTTCTTCGATGTCGTCCTTGGTCACGCAGCCGGTGGAGGAGTCGTCCAGGTTGTATTTCTCGCGGAGCTGCCGCAGGTTCTCGCGTTCCTTGCGCTCCTCGTCCGAGTAGAAGCGGGCCTTCTCGAATTCGTGATTGGCGATGGCGTTCTCCATGCGGTGCACGATGAAGTTGATCCGCTTCTGGATGTCGGCCAGGTCCGCGGGCAGGGTGGTCTGCCGCAGCTTGACCCGGGCGCCGGCTTCATCGATCAGGTCGATGGCCTTGTCCGGCAGGTAGCGGTCGGGAATGTAGCGGCTCGAAGTGAAAACGGCCGTCTCGATGGCGTCGTCCGTGTAGGCCACCGCGTGGAACTTCTCGTAGCGGTCCTTGATGCCGAACAGGATCTTGACGGCGTCGGATTCACTGGGAGGCGGCACCTTCACCGCCTGGAAGCGGCGCTCCAGCGACCGGTCCTTTTCGATGGATTTGCGGAATTCGGAGGGTGTCGTGGCTCCGATGCACTGGATCTCGCCGCGCGAAAGCGCCGGCTTGAGGATGTTGGCGGCGTCCAGCGAGCCTTCCGCCGAACCGGCCCCCACCAGCGTGTGCAGCTCGTCAATGAAGATGATGGCATTCTGGTTTTCCATCAGCTCCTTCATGATGGTCTTGAGCCGCTCCTCGAACTGGCCGCGGTACTTCGTGCCGGCGACGATCAGGGAGAGGTCCAGCGCCAGGATGCGCTTGTCCGCCAGGAACGACGGCACGTCGCCCTCGGCAATGCGCTGCGCCAGCCCTTCCACGATCGCGGTCTTGCCCGTGCCCGGCTCGCCAATCAGCACGGGGTTTTTCTTGGTACGGCGGCAAAGGATCTGGACCACCCGCTCCAGTTCGTAATCCCGTCCGATGAGCGGGTCGAGCGTGTTGTCCATGGCGGCTTGCGTGAGGTCGCGGCTGAATTTCGCCAGCAGCGAGCTTTCCTTGGGACGCGCGGACGCGACTTTCTCGCTCTGCGTACGCTGCAACTCTTCCCGGATGGTGGACAGGCGCAGCCCGCGCTCGTGCAGGATTTCCGCGGCGAAGCACTTCTCTTCCCTCAGCAACCCCAGCAGCAGGTGCTCGGT
The DNA here is from genome assembly GCA_050014175.1 of Candidatus Solibacter sp. GTDB lineage: Bacteria > Acidobacteriota > Terriglobia > Bryobacterales > Bryobacteraceae > Solibacter. The sequence goes on from JBEKDV010000253.1 coordinate 2,133, forward strand.
GCCGATGTGGTTGTGATTCAGGCGCTCGGCCTCTTCGGCGCCGTGGGCCAACACGCGCTTGCACTCATGGCTGAGCGGCAGGTTCACCGAAGTGGAGACCTTTTCACGGATCGTGGTATGTCCTTCGATTTGCTTCCGGATCGACTCGACGGCGGCGTGCGAACGCAGGAACCGGATCGCCAGCGCCTTGTCTTCGCGCAGCAGGCCGAGGAGCAGGTGTTCGGTCTCGATATACGGACTCCCGGACTGGCTGGCCTCGTGTCGCGCGAAGAAGATCACCCCCCGCGCCTCCTCCGTGTATCGCGCAAACATAAGATGTGACGCCCCCTACAACTAAAGATACTCCGGCTGGCTTCTCAGGATGCGAACCAAATGGCCCGCCCGGCACCAAGCCGCCTCTTTCCCTGGCGCCCATTGGGAAAAAAGCGCAAAGGCAAGGGGCGAGTGAAAAAGAGGCGAGAGATCGTTTTCCTGCCGCCGCCAACGGTACCGGAGCGAGAACCTGAAGCGCTGTTCGGCCCCTCGCGTTGGAGCCGGCACTTGGCGAGGTCTTCCGCCTCAAACCGGCGAGTGGCATCGGCGACTGACAACCCGGTTGCCCGGCATGATGGCCGTGCCCGTGTGAGGAGTTTCTCGACAGGGGTTGTGGCTCGCAGAGAAAAGGTTCATGCTTGAGTTGAAAGGAGACCCCCGCGATGCGACTCTCAGCGAAAGCTGTGGCGATTGTTTCCGCCATGAAAAGGTTCATGTTTGAGTTGAAAGGAGACCCCACGATGCGACTCTCAGCGAAAGCTGTGGCGATTGTTTCCGCCATTCTCTGGGGCGCCAGCATACTGCTGGTCGGGCTAATCAACTTAGCCGCTCCAGCCTATGGCGTCAATTTTCTGCACGGGCTCAGCTCCGGCTATCCCGGATTTCATGCCTCACGTACGGTACTCGACGTGTTGGTCGGCACCGGGTATGGAATCGTCAACGGCGCTGTTGGCGGCTACTTGTTTGCCGTACTCTACAATTTCTTTGTTCCGCGTGTAGAAAAGGCAAATCCGAAGGATAACGCGGTAACTCTCTAGCCGTTTTTCTTACCTTCCCAGTTTCAGGTACGGCTGGTCAAAACCACGGGCGGAGGGCCTTTTATTTACGTCGGTCAGAGGCAGTGGAAGCTCCGCCGGTTCCGTTGCAGGCGCCGACCCCGCCCGCTAGGGTGGGGTTCACAGAATGAATATCTTTGGGTGGCTCTTCCTTGTTGTTGCTGCGTCGGTTCTTCTATGGCTTTCCTTCTCAACCGTCGTGATAGCCATAGACATGCGTGCAGCCTGTAGGAGAAAAGCACTCCAAAGCCTGCCTGATGGCGTCCTCTTCAGCCAAGTGGCGCGGGGAAAATGGCGGGTGTGGCGAAGACACAGCCGAGATGAAATGCGCCCGGCGGGTGCTGGCCATAGCTCTGTTGGTCCACGGGTGCCAATCCAAGAAGCCGCCGATGTCGCGGCTGCTCTGGGCGAATCCGCCATAGGGGGACTTCCGGGGGATCTCACCATCATCGGCACGCTGGTCATGATCAAAGGCCAGGTTTTCAGTCGCGAAGACGTCTACCTGAATGGCCAGATGGAAGGCACAGTCGAAGTGCCCGAGTGCCGCCTGACAATAGGTCCGGAGGGAAGGTTACAGGCCAACGTCCGGGCACGAGAGATCGTGGTGCACGGCACTATGCACGGCACCGTGGAGGCCGGGGAGAAGATTGATATCCGCCAAGATGCCAAGCTTGTGTGTGACATCAAGAGCGGCCGCATCATAATCGAAGACGGGGCGTATCTGAAGGGCAACGTTGATATGCCTACGGTCAGCAAGCCGTACCTGCTGGCGAGCGCATCCCCTGATCCAAAGCGCTAGTTTTATGCCTGTCCTGCTCCTCAATCTCGAAGCGAACTAAGGTTGCCAGGAAACGCAAGGGAAAAGTGGCCGTCTCGGGCGATGAATCTGGAAGAGGCGAACGGCTGCGGGAAGACTTCCTTTCTGGGTATTCCCCGTTCCGAAAGGGAAGCTATTTCATTTTGGAAGGCAACTTAATTGTCCTGCCGGCAACCATGAAGGTGCCCCTTCCGAGATGATGAATCGTCCGTGGGCGTTTCACTGAGGGGTTGATCCACGCTTTGATTACTTCAACGATAAAGAGGCAGTATTTGGCCGTCATCCTCGTATCGACGACCTTGCATTCGAGATTCGCATAGCACTCGTCGATGAGCGGTGCCTTGACTCGCCCGGCGGCCGTCGGCGTGAGACGAAAGGTCGCGAACTTGTCGGTTTTTGCCCCGGTGGTGTTCCCGCAGCCCACCACCTTTACCGCCAACTCCACCGTCGGGATGTTTATGACGCATTCTTTGGTCGCCTTCAAGATGCCGAACGTGTAGTTCCGGTTGCTAATCACGCAACCCACGAGCGGCGGCTCGAACTCGATCATCGTGTGCCACGACATGGTCATGATGTTCGGCCGCCCCTTGCGAACGGTCGTGACCATCACGACCGGCCCCGGCTCAAGCAAGCCATAAACCTTGGACAGGGGGAAGGATTTTTTGGCCATCTCGGCACCTCAGTTTCGAAGGCGATCAACGATTGGCCTTATCTCTCCATAAGCTTAACAGGGCGGATCAGTTGCGAGGCTCCTGGCGATGACTTGCTCAGCCGCCGTGCCCGCGCACTCCTCCGACCACGGAATTAATCCCGCCTTGTTGCACAGCGTTTCGCGCCCAGGCCGGGGCGCGGAGTACCGAATCCGGAGGCCGACTCTCCCCCGTCCAGTTTTGCTTGATGTCCGCCACCACCGGAGGTAAGGTCCACATGGCTACCGATATGGCCCATTATGAGGACCTAAACGACTGATTTGATTGTTCTTCCGCAAACGAACCAATGGCACAGGCTCAAGGGGCTCGTGCTCGACAGCGTTTCCTCCCCGATCACCAAGCGAGTCTATAATCTGGGCCTGGACGAGTTCTTCGCGTGGTACGGTCAAGAGCCGCGGCCCGGCTTCACGAAGGCTACCGTAAGCGCCTGGCGCGTAGCGCTGGAGGCCCGCGGGCTGGGTTCGGTCAGCATCAACGTCCGGATTACCGCGGTTCGGAAGCTGGCGGTCGAGGCGGCCGACAACGGGCTGCTGGCACCGGAACTGGCCGCCGGCATCACGCGCGTGAAGGGCGCCAAGTTGATCGGGGTGCGCACGGGGAACTGGCTGTCACTGAAGCAGGCGCAGGCGCTCCTGGACGCGCCGGACATCACGAGCGTCAAGGGTCTGCGCGACCGCGCCATAATCGCCGTGCTGCTCGGTTGCGGCCTACGCCGGTCCGAAGTGGCGGCGCTCACGATGAGCCACATACAGCAGCGCGATGGCCGGTGGTGCATCGTGGATCTCTTCGGGAAGCACGGGCGCGTGCGGACTGTGCCGATGCCAGTCTGGGTGAAAGTGGCGATTGATGCCTGGACTGTTCGGGCCGGCGTGACGGACGGATATGTTTTCCGACCTGTCAATCGAGCCGACCAAGTGCAGGGCGAGGTCCTTTCCGAAAAGGTCGTCTGGCAGATGCTCCGGCCACACGCGACGGCGGCTGGCGTCCCTGGCATCGCGCCTCATGATTGTCGCCGCACGGCGGCGAAGCTCTGCCGCGCCGCCGGTGGGGAGCTTGAGCAGATTCAATTGCTCCTGGGCCATGCGTCGGTCCAGACCACCGAGAGGTATCTGGGCACGAAACAAGATCTGGTTCATGCGCCCAACGATGGGATCAAACTCAGAGTGGCGGTGTAGGCATCCAGCCGGGTGACGACTTATCCTGGCCTGCCCATTCTGCGCAGAGCGAGCTGGGCCGGCGCAGGATTACGTGGACGCCATGCGGGCGGGGATGATACGCGGTGGGCTCGATTTAGGGTAGAACGCAGCAACCGTTCGCCAACTTGGCCAGACCGCGAGGGGTGGTCCGGCCGCTCCAGACATCACGCTTCCTCCTGAGGATCGACCACGGCCAAGCCCGCCTTGAGCGCCGCAGCCTTCGGTTCCAGATCCGACGCGACGAACGTGAACTCGTTGGAATCAACGGCAAGTTTCTCTCTCAGCATTAGGGCGGAGGCGAGGTGCACGCTGTCAGCGCCGCGCAACCCGAAGGTGCTCGCTAGTTCCAAGGATCGCTGGACCACCCCCGAGGTCAACTCCATCTGGAACAAGCCATTCCAGTCATCGAGGAGGTCGCTCTCGATCTGCTGAAAACGGACAGCATCAATCGCGCCCGCAGTCCGCTTTCTTGCACACGTCGCCATCACCTCAATCAGCCCGAGTGTCGAGCCCCCGAACAGAATCTCCTGTTCAAACTGCTGATTGATCCAGTCACTCCCGAGTTCCCGGTAGTATCGTTTCACCCAGGCGCTGGAGTCGAGATAGAAGAGCATCATCGGCGATCACGGATCAGAAGCTCAGAGGCGGGTATGCCCGGACATTCGATGGGCTCGACCTTTTTGAATGGCGGCGCAGTCGGATCTGGAGCGTGGATTCCGGGGTGGCCTGCCGCCCGTCTGATCAAATCCTCCCTTGTCAGTTTCCCCTTCTCTAGCCTGATTCCCGTAGCCTGTTTTCTCCTGAGCAACTCGAGAACTTCACGGGCGTCTTCTTCGGAAAGCTGTTCGACTTCCCGTACCAGGAGTTCCCTTACCGAGGTCATGGTCTCTGCCTTCCTTGGCGCGGCGAACCCTTTGGCCCGACGATGCCTGTCTTCAGTTTGCCACACCTGCGCCGCAGGCATCAATGGCTCTCCACTGCGGGCACTGCGGGCCCGTGGCCGCCCACCGCTCCTTCACGACGGCAGCCTCGACCAGTTTGCCCTGGCGGGTGTCGAACTCCAGGCGCCGCAGTTTCGCGCGGAACACCATCTCGATGGTCCGCGCCTGGCCGAAGCTGGCGCCGGCCTGGCCGAGCGGTTCGGTAACCGGCTTTTCCCCACGTGTGGACAACGCCGCTGGCGGCGGGGCGGCGGGCGGCACATCCACGTCGTCAACAGGCTTATCGTCGAGGACCGTGTCCGCGGCCTGCACGTCCACCTTGCCGTTGCGCATGACCAGCACGCCGTTCTTCGCCAGCTTCGTGATGTACGGCTTTCCGCTTTAGCCGCCGCGCGCACGATGCTGCAGATGTTAGCGATGGCCGTCAGGAACGCCCTCTTTTTAGGGTGCCGAATTCTGCCGATTTCGGCCTCTTCCTGTAAGGCGTCGGTGGTTTCAGGCTCGGGCATTGAGTGCTTCCTCCTTCAGCGCGTCTTCGGCGGCGAGCCGTCTGCCGAACTTCACCTGCTCGAAGGTGGCACCGTGGCCTGCGAGCGTCGCCTCAAGCCCGGCCTGGTACTCGGTCAGGCGCCGGACCACCACGTCGCAGTACCCCGGACTGATCTCCACGCAGCGCGCCCGGCGGCCCGTGAGCATAGCGGCCATCAGCGTGGTCCCGCTGCCCCCGAACGGATCAAGAACCAAATCGCCAGGATCGGAGAATGCGTGAATAAAGAACGTGGGGAGGGCGACGGGGAATGGCGCGCTGTGTGATCCCTGCGTGCTCTCGGTCTTGGCTTCGATCACGTTCGACGGGCGGGCAAGTCCCGTGAATCTTCCTTGCTCGTCGCTATGGCGCGTCTGGCGCATGGCCGCCCCAATCACGCCGTCGTTCGCCATACCACCTCGTGCTTTGTCGCCGCGCTGGCCGGTGCCCAGCAGTCCGCTCCCGCTCATTGACTTTGGATTGTAGGGTGAGTAGTCGAAGCAGTCGTCCGACTCGTGCGACACCGCCACCGGCCGGAACTTTATGTTGGACTGTTTCACGAAGTGGAACACCGGCTCCCACGCGTTCTTGAAGCGATTGGGCCAGCCCCCAGGCACTCCCTCGTCAGTCTTGTGCCAACAGAATTCATCGACGAAGCGCCAGCCCCAGGACTCCACGTGCGCGATCACGAGTTTCTTGACATACAAGTGCCTTTGGCCGTCTGTAGCCGATTCCTTGATGTTCAGGAAGTAACTGCCGTCGGGCGCGAGCACGTCGGCGATGTTGTCGGCCACCAGCTTATACCATTCGATGTACCGCTCTGGCGGGATCGGCTGGAAGCCGCTGGAGTTGTCATAATCGCGCTGCGCGGCGTAGGGGGGGCTGGTGATCACGAGATTGGCCTTCTCGCCATCCATCAGCCTACGGACGGTTGCCAGGTCCCGGCAGTCGCCGCAGAGCACGGCGAAGGGCGCCTTCATGCCGCCACCGCCATCCGCGCTTCCGCCACCGCCGCGAACGTGCGGCCGTCGCCGTCGAGCACGGCTGGCTTGCCCGTGTATTCCTGATAGCGCCGAACGATGCAATCCGCGTACTTCGGGTCAATCTCCATCAGCCGCGACTTGCGATTCAGACGCTCGCAGGCGATCAATGTGCTACCAGAGCCGCCGAACAAGTCTGCCACGACGTCTCCGGCTTTGCTACTGTTGTGTAACGCGCGCTCGATCAACTCCACCGGCTTGGCCGTCGGGTGAATTCGATTCGCCGCGGGCTTCTTCTCTTCCCACAGCGTCGATTGCGATTTGTCGCCATACCACGGATCCTTTTCGCCCGCCACGTGGCAGTAGAACAACGGCTCGTGCTGGAATTTGTATCGCCCGAAGCCCCACGCGAAAGTATTCTTCGCCCAGATAATCTGGCAGCGGACTTCGAAGCCGGCGGTCTCCAGCGCATTCTGAAACTCGCGCTGCCACGAAGACGAGTGGCATACGTAGAGCGAGGCGCCCGGCTTGATTACGGCGCGGGTGGATTGAAATGCGTTGTCAAGGAACCGTTGGAATTGCTCGGCTGTCATGCGGTCGCCCTCGATCGTGAGCTGGTCCTCAGTGTAGCCCTGGTAATCGACGTTGTAAGGTGGGTCTTGAAAAACCATATCCGCTTTCTCGCCGGCCATCAGGCACTCTACATCGGCAGGTTTTGTCGAATCGCCGCAGAGGACTTTGTGGGTGGCGACGTCGCCTTTACCGCCAGGCGGGCCCAACAGCCAGAGGTCGCCAGCCTGGGTCACCGGCGTCTCGGGCAGCGGAGGGACCTCGTCTGCCTTCGAATCTTCTGGGGCGGCCGGCTGAAGAAGCGCGTCGATCTCGGACACCTCGAAGCCGGTAAGTGCCAGGTCGAAGTCCAATTCCTTCAGGTCAGCAAGCTCCAGCGCGAGCAGATCGTCATCCCAATCGGCCCATCCCACCGACCGATTCACCATCAGCCGGAAGGCCTTCACCTGTGCCTCGGTCCACTCGTCGCACAGGATTACGGGGATTCCGGTCGTGTCGCCGCCGGGCCACGATCCCAACTTGCGCGCGGCCTTTAGTCTAAGGTGCCCGTCCACAACGGTTCCATCGCTGCGGGCCAGCACCGGGATCTTGAAGCCGAACTCGCGGATGCTGCTGCACATCTGGTCCACCGCGGCGTCGTTCTTGCGCGGATTCCTGGCGTAGAAAACTAGCTTATCGATCGGCCACATTTCAATTTGCATGTAAGTATCTCCTTTTTGTTTTTGTTTGGTCGGAAACTGAGCGCTGCGCCAGCGTAACTTCGCATCGCCCGGAATCCCGGTGAAAGCAATGTCCCCGCCCTTCCCCCCAGCCATACAGAATCGGCTCGTGTTGGCGCTGGTAATCGGATCCACCCGATGCCCTGCAGGTCCAGCAACTCCAGGCCGAGCAGATCCTCGTCCCAACTGGTCTCCTCATGGCTGCGGTTATCCAGCAGCCGGTAGGCTCGCACCTGCGCCGGAGTCAGATGCTCGGCCACGTGAACCGGCGCTTCCTTCGGTCAGTCCCAGCCTTTGTGCCGCCAACAACCGGGTATGGCCGCAAATGATCACCTCCTTGGCGTCCACCACGATCGGCTGCCGCCAGCCAAACTCCTGGATCGAGGCTGCCACTTGGTCTACCGCCGCGGGGGAATCTTACACGCATTGCGGGCGTAAGGGATGATTTTTTTCCAGTGGCCAAAATGTGATGTTCATATCGGATATCCTCCTCCATTGCTTTGCATGCGGTAATACGACGGGCAATACAGCGAATCCACGTCGATGGGAAAAAGACCGGTAGCCACGCGCGGCGTCCCCAGCCGTACTAATGCCTGGCTCATAGCATCGACCTGATCGTCATACGCGCCGTTGGGGAAGGCGGCGCATTCCTCGATGAAGTCCTTTACCCACGGTGCGATCGCCGGGTCGGGCAAATAGACATTGCCCGCCTCAATTTGCGGGCTGACAGCATGCGCGCGCACTTCCTTGCCGCCTTCGGGATTGACCGCGATCAAGCTCGCAATCTCGTGCTTCAGCATGGCGACGACAGCCGGACCATTGGCTTTGTCTTCGATGAGCTTGGCATGTGCTTGCGGCCATTTCTCTGAGAGCCGTTTGACGGCTTGCATCGTGGCGGGACAATCCATGCGATCGCGGACCTGATCGAGCAGGTATTTGTCGGCGCCGTTCCGCCCCCACACCTGGCCAACTACGAAATCACTTGTGCTACTGTCTTTGAAACTGCAATCCCACGATTGAATCACTTCGCTGAACTTTGGCGGGGCATCCCGGTAAAACTTCCACCAGTGTCGTTTGAGGATGCCTCCCTCGGCTGGGGAGGGCCGCTGCTGTAGTTGGCTCGCGGTGCCGTAGCTTCCCAGGCTGCGCTTCAGCCCGTTGATTTCCTCGCGACCGAAACGTTCCGGCCACAGCAATTCCCCGGTTTCCGTACGCGGGTCCCTCCACCCGATCGAGGTCACCTGTTGACTGCCTTCATACTCCGCCGGCAACTTCAATTCCTCATAGTCGCCTTGCTGCAGCACGTGCCCGGCCAGGTCGTTCTCATGCACGCGCTGCATCACGATGATCATGGCGCCGTTCCTGGGATCGTTCAGGCGGGTGCTCATGACCTGATCCCACCAGTCCAGCACGCCCTGGCGGATGGTATCCGATTCGGCCTCGCCGACGTGGTGCGGATCATCGACCACCACTCGATCCCCGCCCTCCCCAGTGGCGGC
>JBEKDV010000254.1:0-11168 GCA_050014175.1 Candidatus Solibacter sp.
GCCGACATCCTCGTGGAAGATGCTCTGGTGGTGGAACTGAAATGTGTGGACCGCCTCGCCAGCGAGCACACTGCCCAATGCCTCAACTATCTGCGGGCCTCCGGCCGTACCGTCTGTCTTCTAGTGAATTTCCAGAAACCCAAAGTCGAGTGGAAGCGGGTTGTCAACGGATTCCCGATTTCCCAGCCACTGGAGATTCGTCCTGGTAGGTGCCTATGACGCCGCGCTTCAGCAGTCACAGCAGCCGTCACTCGTGCCCTTATGAACATCGCCGTGCACCCATTCCTTCGCCCTGTGGTTCACCGTTTCGTGCTTCTGGCCTTACCCCCCGTGCGCCGTAAGTTCCCTCAGGTCGTCGATCCAGTAGTCCGGCGTGAATTGCGCCAGCTCTTCCCTCTTGCCGTACCCGTACGTGACCGCGCAGGTGGCCACTCCGGCGCGCCGCCCCGCTTCCATATCGGCCGCCGAATCGCCCACAAACAGACAGTCCGCCGGCCTCGCGCCCATCGCCGCCAGCGCCGTGAACAACACGTCCGGAGCCGGTTTGCACGGGAAGCCGTCCGTCCCCTGCACGTGGTCGAAGTGCTGAATCAGCCCGAATTGCTCCAGGATGGCGCGCGTCGTGGGGCTGCCTTTGGTGGTCGCCGTGCCCTTGCGTCCACCCAACATGCCGAGGCCTTCGGCAACGCCGGGGTAGATCGTAGTCTGGCTGTGGCCGCGGGCCAGATAGATGGTCCGGTATTGCAGCAGCAGGTCGTCCAACCGCTCCTGCGTGGCATCTGGGATCACCTCGGCGAACAGATCGAAGAGATGCCGCCCAATGTAACCCTTCAGGACCTCGAAAGTAACCGGGCGCGAGGGATTGACCGCCAGCACCTGCTCGACCGCGCCGCAGATGTCCCTGGCGCTGTCCAGCAGAGTGCCGTCGATATCGAACAGGTAAACCGGAAACGCGCGGATCACGCCGGCTGCGAACCTTCGTTCAGGCCCGGCACGCGCCGTCCCGCATCCGGCCGGATCACTTGCTGCACTCCGCCGCCCGGAGTCTCTCGCGGCGCTTGCGGCGCCAGCGTCTGGCCCTTGATCAACTGCGTGACCTCGTTGCCATCCAGGATTTCGCGAACCAGCAGCATCTCCGCGATCGTCACCAGCGCTTCCGAGTGCTGGTTGATCACCGCTTCGGCCGTATCGTAACCGCCCTGCACCAGCTTTTTCACCTGCTCGTCGATGCGGATCGCGGTGTCTTCCGAGTAGTCGCGGTGCTGGGCGATTTCTCTCCCCAGGAAGATCTGCTCTTCCTTCTTCCCGTAGCTCATCGGTCCCAGCTCGCTCATGCCCCACTCGCACACCATCTTGCGCGCCAGATCCGTGGCGCGTTCGATATCGTTGCCGGCGCCCGTCGTCATGTGGTGCATGAATTTCTCTTCCGCGATGCGGCCGGCCATCAGAATCGCCAACTGCGCCAGCAGGTATTCCTTGTCGTAGGAGTGCTTGTCGTCGATAGGCAACTGCATCGTCACGCCCAGCGCCATGCCGCGCGGGATGATCGTCACCTTGTGCAGCGGGTCGGCATTGGGCAGGCTCGCGGCCACCAGGGCGTGTCCCGCCTCGTGGTACGCCGTATTCCGCTTTTCCGCCTCGCTCATCACCATGCTCTTGCGTTCCGCGCCCATCAGAATCTTGTCCTTGGCCAGCTCGAAATCGAGCATCATGACCACCTTGCGATTCTGCCGCGCCGCGTTCAGCGCGCTTTCGTTCACCAGGTTCGCCAAATCCGCGCCGGCCAGCCCGGGTGTGCCGCGCGCCAGCACGCTCAGATCCACGTTGTCGCCCAGCGGGATCTTCTTCGTGTGCACCCGCAGGATCGCCTCGCGCCCCTGAACGTCCGGGCGGCCCACCACCACGCGCCGGTCGAATCGGCCGGGGCGCAAAAGCGCCGGGTCGAGCACGTCCGGCCGGTTCGTGGCCGCCACCAGGATCACGCCCTCGTTGGATTCGAAACCGTCCATCTCCACCAGCAACTGGTTCAGCGTCTGTTCCCTCTCGTCGTGTCCGCCGCCCAGTCCCGCCCCGCGATGGCGCCCCACGGCGTCGATTTCGTCGATAAAGATGATGCACGGGGCATTCTTCTTGCCCTGTTCGAAAAGATCGCGCACCCGGCTCGCGCCCACGCCCACGAACATCTCCACGAAGTCCGAACCCGAGATGGAGAAGAACGGTACGCTGGCTTCGCCGGCGATGGCGCGCGCCATCAGCGTCTTGCCGGTTCCCGGAGGCCCGATCAGCAGCACGCCCTTGGGAATGCGTCCGCCCAGTTTCTGGAATTTCTGCGGCTCGCGCAGGAATTCGATGATCTCTTGCAGCTCTTCCTTGGCCTCTTCCACGCCCGCCACATCCTTAAACGTGACCTTCTTCTGCTGCGTGGAGTGCAGCCGGGCGCGGCTTTTGCCGAAACTGAGGGCCTTGTTCCCCCCGCTCTGCATCTGCCGCATCATGAAGATCCAGAAGGCCAGCAGCACGATGAAAGGCGAGGCGTTGAGCAGAATCGAAACCCACCCGCCGGACGAGGTGTCCTTGATCGTCACGATAACTTTCTTGTCGTTCAGGAGGTCGTACAGCGCCGGGTAGTTGGCGGGCACCTGGGTGTGGAATCCCTGTTGCGGATTCTGGTAGACACCGTGAACGTCGTGGTCCGCGATGGTGACTTCTTTCACCTCGCCCGCTTTCACCTTATCCAGCAACGCCGTGAAGCTGATATTGTCTTCCTTGATCCCCTGGCCGGTGCGGACGACGGCAAAAAGCAAAACCGCCACACAAATTAAAACTACCCAAAATATTAATGTCTTTATGTTCGAGTTCACGAAACCTCCGTACCGGTCCTTACTTCAATAGACGCCACTTCAATAGACGCCGCCCAATGCCATCGCGATTCCCAATACTCCCTCATCACCGGACTTCCAACTCGCCGACGGCTAGAACCCTCGAGCTTCCGATACCGGCGGTAACCGCTGCCGCGATCCCGAACCGGCGCACCCAGACGATCGATTTCGCATCCGTCAGGACCGGCCACTGCGCTCGCTCCCAGACCGGAATTCGTGCCTGCTGAAAGAGCGTCTTGATCTTCTTCGCGGTCGGGATCCCCATGGGTTGGTACTGGTCTCCGGGCCGCCAGTTACGCAGTTTCAGAGGACCGGAGAGGCGATTCCAGTCGAGACAACCCATCTCACCATTATATACGTTATCGGGCAATCGCGTAGTTTCCGAGTTTTCAAGCAGTTCCAGGGAAATCCCGAAATCGGTACCAGGAATACGCGTCACCCCCGGCACGGCGGGGCACAAGCAGTAGGCCTCGGCTGGCGTCGGCGGAGCCAGCCGAAGCCAGTCGAACGACCGGCGGACTTCCAGGCCCGGCACTTGTGTCCGCCCCGTGCCCCGCGCCCGCCCGGCGAGTTCCACCACAGCCGCGATGTGGCCGAAGTCGCTGCTCGCCGGCCCGCCGCTCGCCATGTGAATGGCGCGGCGGACCAGCCGCCGGGCGGCCGCCAGCGGAAGCGCCGCCAGGGCCGCCGCGGAGACGAAAACAGCCGGCCCTCGCCGCGTGAGGTGGCGCTCCGCCAGGCGGTCCATCTCGGCCTCCCAATAGGCTTCTTCGGCCAGCGAGAGATCGGCCGTGTGCGCCAGCGTTTCCCCTAGCGCCGGGTTCCACTCGCGGGCCAGTTGCGGCAACAGTTGGTGGCGTATGCGGTTGCGCGCGAAATCCAGCGTGGCGTTGCTCGCGTCCTCGCGCCACGCCATGCCGCGCTCCCCCAGGAAGCCCGTGATCTCGCGCCGCTCGATCTCGATCAGCGGCCTCACAATCCCGCCCTCCGTGACCGGGCGGATGGCCGCCAGCCCGGTCGCGCCACTACCGCGCAGGAAGCGGAACAGCACCGTTTCCGCCTGATCGCTCCGCGTGTGGCCCAGGGCGATGCGCGTGGCGAGTCCACCCGCCAGGTGATCGTGGAAGAAGGCCAGCCGCGCCTCCCGCGCCGCTTGCTCCAGGTTGCCCCGCGCCCCGTTGAGATCGAGTTCGTGCAGCGTGAAGGGAAGGTCGAAGCTCGCCGCCAGCGAGCGCACGAACTCGGCATCGCCGCGCGACGCATCGCCGCGCAGGTTGTGGTTGATGTGCACCACGCTCAGCGTCAGGTCCCAGCGCGGCCCTAGCTCGCGCAGAACGTGCAGCAGGCACACCGAATCGGCGCCGCCGGACACCGCAATGGCGACCCGGTCGCCGCCGGCGAACATGCCATGGCGCTCGATAGTATGGACGACGCGGTCGAGCAAGATGATTTTATTGTAGGGCCTGACACTACAGAACAACCAGACGCAACATTGGTGCTCATGTCTGTCGTTCCGGATGAATTACCTCGACCGGATGGATGGCGTGGAGCCCCGTGAAGCGTTGAAAGTCCCGGACATTGACGGTCAGCAATTGCGTGACCCCGTGAACGTACATGCTCGCGGCCAGGCGGGCATCATGTACCTGCACACCTTTGACTTCGTGCACGACGAGAAGGTGCCGCCAACGGTCGTGCACATCGCGGCTGTCCGGTAGAAACTCGAAATCCCGCTCGATCACACGGGCGGTGCGATCCGCCTCGCCGCCGGTGCTCAGCCCAAACCCATTTTGAGCGAGGGGACGGGTTGAGGCATTCCAGAACTCGCCAAGGGTTTGCGAGGTGAAACAGAGCCGCGCGCCCTGCTCCGCAAGAGCGCGAAGTGCCTCGCTAATCACCGGGTGGTGGGGATCGTCTCTCTTGCTCATCCGTAGCAGGATGTTAGTGTCGAGCACCCACGCGGCGGCATCCGGCATCAATCGTGATCCTGATACAGACTCTCGCGCGTGAAGGCCTCATCCGGCAACGATGGAATCTTGTATGAGAACTGCGCCATGTCCCGAAGGGTGTTTTCGAGTCGATCCAGGCTCAGACTGCCCGCGCTGGCAGGAAGATGCACTGCTTCCTCCAGTAGGCTCGCGGCATGTGCCTCGATTGCGCGTCCGTGGGCGGCCGCTTGGCGGGCGAGCTCAGCCTGAACTTCGGGTGTGATGTTAACCGTGATCGTCATTGGCCCCATCCAAATCCCAACCTACCCTGCTGTGGTTGCGGGGTCAAGTCGAGCCTAAGTGCGCTGGACAATCCCGCGATCCGTTACCGGGCGGATGGCGGCCAGTCCGTGGCGCCGTAGCCGCACAGGAAGCGGGACAGCACGGTTTCCGCCTTGTCGGAGCTGGTGTGGCCCAGGACGACGCGAGGGGCGAGTCCACTCGCCAGGCGATCATGGAAGAAGGCCGGCCGCCCGTCGCGCGCCGCTTGCTCCAGCTCACCGTGCGCGCTGGAGAGATCGAGTTCATCGAGGGTAAAGGGGGGCGAAGCTCGCGGCCAGGGAGCGGACGAGCCCGGCATCGGCGAGGGAGGCGTCGCCGCGCAGGTTGTGGTTGATGTGGAGGACGCTGAGTGTCAGGTCCCAGCGGGGCGCAAGATCGCGCAGGACGTCGAGGAGCACACGGAATCGGTCCCGCCGGACACCGCAATGGCGACTCGATCGCCGCCGGCGAACATGCCATGGCGCTCGATTGTATGGACGACGCGGTCGAGCAAGATGATTTTATTGTAGGGCCTGATATCGGTTGAAACCTTTATCAGTCACACAAACAAAAAATAAACTCTAATCATCTGACCCACCGATAGTTACCTGTCTACCGGCCCTTCGCCGAACCCTTCCGCCAACCACCCTCGGGAGTATCCTGGAATCGGTAAGGCACTGCGCCTCAAACATGCCGCCCCGCCACATCGCGCGCTCCTCCGGCCCAACCCGCGGGAAACACCGAAAAGCGGCCAAATTTGGCCCGCTTTGCGCACTTTTGTGCGCATAACTCGTTTGTTTTCAATAAATCTCCTACAAGAAGCGGGCAAATTTGGCCCGCCTAGAAGCGCACCCTCGCCGAGAACTGCACCGACCGCGCCGGCAACTGATTCGTGATCCCCGTCAGCGGCGAGCCGAACCCCGGCCCCGCCGTCGCCCCGTTGCCGTACGTCCCGCTGTAGCCCACGAAGTTGGGGTGATTCACCACGTTGAACGCCTCCGCCCGCACCACCAGGTGCATCCGCTCCGTCCCCAGCGCGAAAGAGCGTTCCAGGAACGGTGCGATGTCGTAGATCGCGTTGCCCCGGCCCGCATTGCGCGCGATCACCACCCCGTTGATCACCGGCCGGTCCGTCGTCGCCCCCGTATCGCCGCTGTTGGTCACCCCCGTCGTGATGTTGTACGGCAGTCCCGTGCTCAGCGAAAACACGCCCCCGAAGTGAATCTCTCCCGGCAGTATGTACACCCCGCTCAGCACGAAGCGGTGCCGCTGGTCGAAGATCGCGTTGGCGTATTCCACTCTTCCCGTGAGGTTCGGATCGTTGGGGTTCTGGCTCGGGATGTCGGGATCCACGTTGTCCAGCGTGTGCGACCACGTGTAGCTCCCTAGCATGCTCAGCCGCTTGCTGAAGCGATGCGTCAGGTTCACGTCCAGCGCATCATAATTTGCGTAGCCGTCGTTCACGTCGCTCGTGATCGTCGAATACGGCGGCTGCGGAGCGGTCGCGGCCGCCGGGTTGCACGCCAGGCTATGTTGGTTGTACCAGTAGATCCAATAGGGACGCGTGCAGTTGGCCGCCTGCGCCGTGCGCACTTGTCCGGGCGCGGTCCGTATGAACGGCGCCGGCGGATCCACGTCGCGCGGCCGATTGATCCGGCTGGTGTGCGAGCCCACGTAGTCCACGCTCAACACCCAGTTCCGCGGCAGGCGGCGCTCCAGCCCCATCGTCCATTGCTTGGCGTACGGATTGAGCAGCTTGTCCTGATAGCCGATCAGCGTGGACGTGGGGAAATACTGGTTGAGGTCGGCGCTATCGCCTGGGCGGACGTACAGGCTGCGCAGCGGCGCCGCCGCGCCCGTGGGGAACGCCGGCAAGGGCGCCGCGGCGATACTGGTCGGGAACCCGATCTGCCCCGGCGCAGCCGTGTAGTTGAACACCCCCGTCGGCCCGGTCAGCGCCCAGTTGGCCGCGGAGTTATCCACAATCTGCGAGTAGTAAATGCCGAAACCGCCGCGTACCACCGTCTTGCCGTCGCCGCGCACGTTGTAGCTGAAACCCACCCGCGGCGCGAAATCCTTGTTCGAGTCGGCAAACGTCTGCCGCTCGTAGCGCACTCCCACATTCACCGTGAGATCCCGCCGTAATCGGATATCGTCCTGCACGAACATCGACCACAGCGTGTCGTCCACCGTGTAATTGGCGTTCCCATAACTCTGCGTATAACTCGCCACGTTGGCGATGTTGCCCAGGTAACTCTGGCTCTCGCACACGTCCACCGTCAGCGCGCAGGCTTTGTAGACAAACTGGCCCAGATAGATCGGGCCGCCGAATTCCTTGCTGTTGCCGCCGTTGTGCGCGTGCAGCACGTCGAAGCCAAAGCGCAATTGATGCCGGCCCTTGCTGGTGGAGAGCGTGTCGTTGATCTGATATTGCCGGTTGATCAATAGCGCCGCCTGCGACGTGCCCGTGGTGAACGTTCCCACGCCCGTGATCGGCACCTGGAACTGCGTGCCGTAGACCACCGGGTCGAACTCCGTGATCGGCGAGGCGAGCTGAAATTGCACGCGCACGTTGTTCAGTAAGTTCGGGGCGAGCACCGCCGTCTCGCCCAGTTCCTCGGAGTACGTCCGGCGCCGGAATACGCGCGCCACCGTCGGCAGGCTGTTGCCGCCCACGATCCCATTGGGGTTGGTGTCGTGAAAGCCGTCCAGGTTGCTGCGGAAGAACAGATTGTTTCGCTCGTTGATCTGGTGATCCAGGCGCAGTAGCCCCAGCCATCCGCGATAGTGCCCGATGTAGATGCCCGGCGCCACCGGTGACGTCACTGGCGATCCCTTATCTTCGCGGCTGAATTCGCCCGCCGCGAAAAAGTGCGTCGTGCCCGAAAACGGCCCCCCCAGCGAGACCGCCGATTGGCCCAGCGAATCGCTCGTCAACTGGTTGCCGCTGGTGGCGTTGGCCGCCGTGAATCCCGATAGCGTCGCCGCCGTGTCCGCCGGGCGCCACAACTGCAGCACGTCGCCGTGGAGTTTGCTTCCCCCGCTCTTGGTTACGATATTGATCACGCCGCCCACCGTGGCGCCGTATTCCGCCGAAAACGCGTTGGCCTGCACGCTCATCTCTTCCACCGCCGAAACCGGCAGCGTGCTGAACAGCGTCTGCCGGCCCCAGCTATCGTTGTTGGTGACGCCATCGGTCACGAACAGCGCCTGCCGCCGTCCCGCCCCGTTGGTGGTGAACAGCGTCTGGTTCATGAACACGTCGCCCTGGCTGATCGCCGGACGGTTGGCCGCATTCAACATCGGCAGGTTGCTGATGCGCCGGCTGAGCAGCGGCGTTTCGTCGATCTGCTCCTCCCCCAATCGCGTGCCGATCTGCGGCGCGTCCGTGCGCACCTCGCCCACCGTCCCGATGACCGTGACCTGCGTCTGCCCACCGGCCACGTTGAGCTGCAAGTTGATGCCCGCGGTCGCGCCGCCCGCCAGCGTAACGTCTTTCACCTGCGCGTCGGCGAAGCCTTGCTTGCTCGCCGTGATCTCGTACGTGCCCGCCACCGGCAGGCCGGCCAGCGCGTAGTTGCCCGCGCCATCGGTCAGCACAGTTCGCTCCAATCCGGTCTGCTGGTTCTTCGCGGCTACCTGTACGCCGGTCACCGCCGCCCGGCTCGCGTCCGTCACTTGCCCCTGTATGGTGGCCGTGTCCGGCGTCTGCGCCAACACGCCGAAAGCGAAAAGGAAAAGGCAAAAACCTGGAATCTTGAGCATAAGCGAGTTTCACCAAGGGTAGCCCACTCCAAACCGCTACTACCACCGGTCGTAGAGTAGCCTTTAGGCTGCCATGCCCCCATTCGTGGGGGCATGTCTTCTCTTCTCTTCTTCCTCCTCCTCCTCCCCCGCCCGCGCGATAATAAAGCCAATGCAAATCATTCTGCCGGTCCTATGTTTTATCGCCGGCTTCGGCCTGGCGTGGCTCGTCTGGCACGGCCGCAGCGCCGCGCGCGCGGCCGATCTACAGGCGCGCCTGGAAACCGAGCGCAAAAGCGCCGACGAGAAACTCGCGCTCGTCGAAGACTCGCGGCGGAAGCTGTCCGACGCATTCAAGGCCCTCTCCGCCGACGCCCTCGCCCGCAACAGCCAGTCCTTCCTGGAACTGGCCGGCGCCACCCTGGCCAAGACCCAGGAAACCGCCCGCGGCGATCTGGAACTGCGCCAGCAGGCCATCGCCGACATGGTGACCCCGGTGCGCGAATCGCTCGACAAGGTGGACCACAAGATTCAGGAACTGGAGAAGGCCCGCGCCGGAGCCTATGCCGGACTCAACGAGCAGGTGCGCAGCCTGATCGAAACCCAATCCCAGTTGCGCGGCGAGACCGGCAAACTGGTGACCGCCCTGCGCACCCCCAGCGCGCGCGGCCGCTGGGGCGAAATCCAGTTGCGCCGCGTGGTCGAAATGGCCGGCATGCTGGAGTATTGCGATTTCACTTCGCAAACCACGCTCTCCGGCGAGGAGGGCCGCCTCCGCCCCGACCTGCTGGTCAAATTGCCCGCCGGCAAGACCATCGTGGTGGACGCCAAGACGCCGCTCGATGGCTACCTGCAAGCCATCGAAGCGCCCGACGAAGCCACGCGCAAATCGCGCCTAGCCGATCACGCCCGCCAGGTGCGCTCCCACATGACGCAACTGGCGCGCAAATCCTATTGGGACCAGTTCGACCAGGCGCCCGAATTCGCCGTCCTCTTCCTCCCCGGCGAATGTTTCTTCAGCGCGGCGTTGGAGAGCGACCCCAGCCTGATTGAGTTCGGCGTGGAGCAGAACATCATCCTGGCCACGCCCACCACGCTCATCGCTCTGCTGCGCGCCGTGGCTTACGGCTGGCGCCAGGAGAACCTGGCGCGGAACGCCGCCGAGATCAGCGCGCTCGGCAAGGAACTCTTCAAGCGCCTCTCCGATATGGGCGAGCACTTCAACAAGGTGGGCCTCAACCTGGGTCGCGCGGTGGAAGCTTACAACAGCGCCATCGGCTCGCTGGAAAGCCGAGTGATGGTCAGCGCGCGCCGCTTCGCCGACCTGAAGACCGCCCCCATGGGAGTAGAGATCGCTACCCTTGAGCCCGTGGAAAAGAACGTGCGCGCGCTCCCCGCCGAGTAGCCTGAGCCTGCCCCACCCTTGCAGGTAGATTACTTGCCCTGGCCCTGGTGGCGCAGGCGGTTCCGCCTGCGTGGACAGGCCGGAGGCCTGTCCTACTTACCTATTACGATGACGTGGAAGCTGTCGGGCAGCACCGCCGGACGGGGCGCCTTTTGCCCCTCCTTGGCGGCCGGGGCCGGACCGTATTCGGCGGCCAGCATGTAGATGCGGTGCGTGGTGTGATCCACCGTCATGGTGCGTGCGCCGCGCTCGGTGGGCACCGAGTCCACGGCTTCATACTTGCCGTTGACCGGCTTGACGATGGTCATGGTGCCGTCGCCGTTGGAACTGAACGCCAGGCCGGCATCGAAGCCCGCGCCATCCGCGCCCGAGCCGATCGCCGGAGTGGCGATGGTCTTCATCGTGGTGATGTCGGTCACGGCCATCATTTTGTTGCTGCACACGCTGAAGAGCTTCTTGTTCTGGACGTCGATGGCCAGGCCGGACGGGCCTTCGCACGGGGCCAGCGAGGTGCGGCGGGTCACGGCGGGCTTGGCGGCGTCGATCTCGACCACTTCGCTCGAGTTCTCGATGTTGGCGTAGAGTTTGCCGGCGCCATCCACCGCGCAGTTCTCCGGCTTCTCGCCCACCGGGAAGGTGGCCACGATCTCATTGTTCTTGGCGTTGATGGCCGTCGAATCGTTGGTGCGCCCGTTCATGGTGAAGATGCGCTGCGTCTTGGGTTCGTAGCAGATGGCATCGGGATTCTGGCCGCCCACGGCGGGCTCACCGGTCTTCTCGAGCGTCTTCAAATCGAAGATGGTCACCGAGTTGGATTGCCCGTTGGAGATGAAACCCTTGCCCACATCGCTGGCCACGGCGATGCCGTGCACGCCGTGCAATTGGGTGATCTGT
>JBEKDV010000255.1:0-11147 GCA_050014175.1 Candidatus Solibacter sp.
GACACTCCGCTCGGCGCGGGCGGATCTCTCCGCTCGGCTGGAGTCTGCTACCGGGCGCTCCGGCGCTTACCCGGACAGGACTTCCACCTGCTAGAACAACGCGTCTTTCAGGACGCACCATCTGTTCTATTGTAAGTGGGCGTTGCGCCAGCCGGCCTCGATAGCCGCGGCGGCACGACCTTAAGCACGCGAGATCGCGGTGTTACACTCAGCGCCTGAAGGAGTGCTATCGCATGGGTCGGCGCGCGATCGTTCTGCTGGCGCTAGGGGCACCGCTATACGCCCAAAGCGTCTTCACCAATCCCGATTTCGAGAAGGGCTCACCGGGCGCGGTGCCGGAGGGCTGGTTCGTCCCCACCGCGTTTGCCGCCTGGCACGCGGCGTGGTCCGGCGAGGCATGCCGGCAGGGCAAAGGGTGCGTGGACATCGCCCCCGGTCCCGATGCCGGCGCCGCTCCCGGCAACCTCATGCAGATGTTCGACGCGGCGCCCTATCGCGGCAAGCTGGTCCGCTATCGCGCGGCGGTGAATGTGGCGGCGGGTGCGCGCGCCGCAATGTGGTTGCGCATCGATCGTCCGGGCGGCACGATGGGGTTCTTCGACAACATGGCGTCGCGGCCTATCATGACGCAAGGCGAATGGCAGTATTTCGACATTGATGGTTTCGTGCATCCGGACGCCGAGCGGATCGCGCTGGGTGTATTGGTGTCCGCGGGCAAAGCGCGTTTCGACGATGCCACGCTCACCATCACGGGCGACGTGCCCCAGACCCAGGACGAGCCGGCGCGCCCCGTGACCGATGCCGGCCTGCGCAACCTGACGGCGTATGCCCGGCTTTGGGGAATCGTGCGCTTCTTCCACCCGAGCGACGAAGCAGCGGCCGTGGACTGGAACCGCTTCACCATCGAGGGCGTGCGCAAGGTGGAGGGCGCGGAGACGCCGGCCGGTCTCGCCGCCGCTTTGCAGGCGGTCTTCGCACCCGTGGCGCCCACCATACGCGTCTTCACCGGCGAAGATCCCAAGCCTGACGCCGCGCTCTCTCCCGCGGGCAGCGTCGAAGTGATTCGCTGGCACAACAAAGGATTCGGCCAGCCGTCCCAGAACCAGATGAACATCTACTACAGCCGCCGCGTCACGGCGCCGCGCGAAACATGGAAGGCGGCGGATGTTTTCCGGCTGGATCTGGGGCAATCGGTGACCGCGTTGGTGCCCCTGGCCCTCTTCAAGGATCAAAACGGCACGCTGCCGCACGGGGAGAAGCCCATCGAGGCGCGGCCACCCATTCCGGCGGCGGCATTCAGCGCTAACGACCGGGCCACCCGCATCGCCGATGTGGTGATCGCCTGGAACGTCTTCCGGCACTTCTATCCCTATTTCGACGTCGATCCCGCCCGGACGCCCTGGGACTACATCCTCCCCGCCGCGTTGAAGGAAGCGGCCCGGGTGAAAGACGAGGTCGAATTCCATCGCACGCTTCTCAAGATGGTGGCGGAACTCGAAGACGGCCACGGGCGGGTGACGTTTGCCGGCGTGAAGCCACAGGCGCGCGCTCGGGTGATGGCGGCGTGGATCGAGAACAAGTACATCGTGACCGCGTCCGCAGTCGAGCAACTCAAACCGGGAGACGAAATCGTGGCCATCAACGGCAAGCCGGCCGGCACGGTGCTCGACGAGATGGAGAAGCTGATCTCCGGGGCGTCGCCGCAATGGAAGCGGTCGCGATCCACGGCGGAGGCGCTGCAAGGGCCGCGCGGCGAGAAACTCGCCCTCACCGTGCGCGCCTATCCGGGCGCGGCGACGCAGGAGATCGCGGTGCCCTGCGACTCCACCTCCAGCCTGCCGCCGGACGCGCGTCCGGCGAAAGCGGTCGCCGAACTGGAACCGGGCATCTGGTACGTGGACCTGACGCGCGCCGCGGACAAGGATTTCGACGATGCGCTGCCCGGCCTGGCGTTGGCTAAAGGCATCGTGTTCGATATGCGCGGGTATCCACGGGTGAGCGCGGCGTGGTTCTCGCATGTATCCAGGACACCGCTCGACAGCGCGCAATGGCACGTGCCGCTGGTGGACCGGCCCGGCGAAATGACGTTCGAGCGCTCCCCCGGGTGGAACCTGCAACCGAAGGCGCCGTATCTCGCCGCGAAGAAGGTATTTTTGACGAACGGAGGCGCCATCAGCTACGCCGAATCGACCATGGGGATTGTGGAGCACTACAAGCTCGGCGAGATCCTCGGCGAGACGACGGCGGGCACCAACGGCAACGTGAATCCGTTCGCGCTGCCGGGCGGCTACACCGTCACCTGGACCGGCATGAAGGTCCTGAAGCACGATGGCAGCCGGCATCACGGGCTGGGCATACGGCCGACCGTCCCGGTGAGCCGCACGCAGGCGGGCGTGGCCCAAGGGCGGGATGAGCTTTTGGAACGCGGCATCGCTGTGCTGAAACAGTAGGATCGGCCGCCTGCCAGGCGCGAAAAACGCAACCCGGCGTCCACCAGGCTACGCATTCCGCGTTACTCTGTTGGCTTGAAGATCGGCAAACCTATGTGCAAATTCTCCTGCCTGATGTTTCTCCTCGCAGCGGTGCTCGCGGCTGCCACCGATCCCACTCCCCTTGCCCTCTGGCCCGGAACTCCTCCGGGAGAAAAAGGAGGCCTCGGCCCGGAAAAGGACACCAGCAAACCCGGCGATGCCCTGGTTGCCGGGAAACCGGTGATCCGCCTGGGCCCGGTGAGCAACCCTTCGATGACGCTCTATCGCGCGCCCGCGGACAAAAACACGGGGGCTATCGTGGTCGTCTTTCCGGGGGGCGGTTACAACATCCTGGCCATGGACCTGGAGGGCACGGAGGTTTGCCAGTGGCTCAATTCCCTCGGGGTCAATTGCGCGCTGGTCAGGTATCGCGTGCCGGTGCGCGCAGGACTGCCGCGGCACGGCCCGCCCCTGCAAGACGCGCAGCGCGCGGTGGGCATGGTGCGCTATCGCGCCGCCGAGTGGGGCCTGGATGGCAAGCGCATTGGAGTCCTCGGCTTCTCGGCCGGCGGCCATCTGGTGGCGGCCCTCAGCACGAATTTCGACACGCGCACCTACGACGCCGTGGACGATGCCGATAAGGTCAGTTGCCGGCCCGATTTCACGCTGCTGATCTACCCGGCTTACCTGACCGCCAAGAGCGACCAGGGACCGAAGCTCGCACCCGAATTGAAAGTGACGGCCAACACGCCGCCGAGCTTTCTGATTCAAGCCGAAGACGACGGCGTCGGTGTCGAAAACAGCCTGGTCTACTACGCCGCACTGCGCACCGCGCGCGTTCCCGCCGAGGCCCACCTGTTTCCCATCGGCGGCCACGGTTACGGACTTCGGCCCACGGAGAAACCGATCACCGGCTGGCCCCATTTGGCCGAGGCCTGGCTGCGATCTCTGGGCGTGTTGACTAAGTGACCACGCCGGCTCGCCCGCATGCGGGCGTTGGCAGGCGGACCCAGAGGGTACCCCGCCTGCCCCACCAATGCTGTCTCACTGGTAAAGGATGAAGTTCACAGTGATCGGGGCGGCCACTTCCACGGCCTGGCCGTTGAGTATGGTCGGCTCGAAGATCCATTGCCGGACCGCTTCCATCGCCGCATGGACCAGCAGCGGATGCCCGCGCAGCACTTTGAGTTCGTGAATCCGCCCGTCGGTACCGAGCACGCCGAGCAGTTCCACGGTGCCGGATACACGCGCCTGCCTGGCCAGCGGCGGATAGATGGGATCGATCTTGTGAATCGGCGTGGCCATGCGAAGTTGTGTAATGCGCGGCGGCCTGACCGGCGCCGGCGCATCATTCACCGGCTCACGATTGACTACTTCCGGGGGACGGACTGCCGGCAGGATCCGTGTGCCTGCATCGATGATGCTGCTGAGAATGCTGCCTGACATTCCGTCGCGAATGCCACATCCCACAGCTCCAGACACTCCCGGCCCGCTGCCCGCGGCCTCGTCCGGATCGTCGATGATGACTCTCACAATCGCTGGAACGCTGACCGGCGCGGTGAGGATGCCCTGGCGGACTTGGGTTGCCACCGCATGAGCCGAGCGCGGCACAACCCTCGCACCCGGCGGCGGCGGTGGCGGCGGCGCGCCGGGAGCCACCAGCCCGGTCACCAGGAACGCGCGTCCAAAGTCTGCGGCGAGATCATCGGAGCCAGCACCGCACAGCCAATCAGCACCGCCTGCCCGGTGAAGCCCATGGCGGTTGTCCAAACCCTCTTGGTGGGTGGACCATAGGAAAATGCTGCCGTCTCAAACATGATGTTCTCCTTTCGTGGCGCCTCGCGGACACACTACTCCTCCGGAAGAAAATCGCGGGAAGTGCGCCTCAGCGGCCGGTGCGGGCGGTGGTTGTCATTGCCTTCAACCTCCACCACAATAGACACCGCGGCCCGATGAAAGTTCCATGCAGGCGGGGAGCGAGCACTTGCGCCGGGCGGCGCGGCGCTACTGTGCCGGCGCGTAGTAGCCGCGGCGGAAGTACGGACGCAGCGCAGGCAATCCCTTGGGCGGCACCACCTTCACTTGCAGCGAATGATAGCGGCCGTCGCGCACCTGGCTGGTGGGCGAGTATCCCAGCACGTAGCGGTTGCGCAGCTCGACACCGATTTTGGCGGCGATATCGGGCAGCTCCGAAACATCCGCCGGCAGGTGGCGTCCTCCGGTCTGATCGCAAAGGTCGTTGAGCAATCCGGGGCCGCCGGCTTCTTCGCTGGTACGCAAGCGGCCGCCGCCCATTTCGAAGACGCCGATGGCGTAGATCAGCACATCGTTCTCGCGGACCAGGTTCTTGACTTCGTTCTCCGAGTAGCGGCTGCTGTTGTCGCCGCCATCGGAGATGATGAGCAGCGCTTTGCGATTCTTCTTCGACTTCTTCATCTCGTGTATGGCCAGAAAAACGGCGTCGAGCAGCGCCGTGCGCCCCTTGGATTGCACCCACGTGAGTTGATTCTGAATCTCCTCGACGTTACGCGTGAGCGGCACCACCAGCTTCGGCTGGTCGTTGAACTCCACCAGGAAGAACTCGTCGTCGAGGTTGGCTGTGCGAAAAAATTCGACCGCGGCCTGACGCGATTTCTGCAGTTTGGGACCCATGCTGCCGCTGATGTCGAAAACCAGGCCGACCGCGACCGGTTCGTCGTCCATCGAAAAATGGGTGATGGTCTGCTCCACACGGTCGTCGAGCACGCGGAAGTGTTCCTTTTCGAGCCCGGTGACGGGGCGGTTCTGGGGATCGCACACGGAGACCGGAACCAGCACCAGGTTGCTGTCGATGCGGAGGTTCGCCGAAGGTCTGGATTCCGCCGGCGGCGGGCCGAGTTTGGGCCGGGGCTCGGTCTTCACCTGCGCCCGGAAGGCGATCGGCCATAGGGCGGCGAAAGCGGCAGCGAGAGTGAGGATGCGCCGGCAACCGGACATAGACGGTCTCGGAGTGTATTGTACTCCGCGGCAATCGAAGCGCACGCATCGCCGCCGGGCGCCAAATCGAAAAGCTTGTTTTTTGTTTGCGCGCCCTATTTGCTGTCCGCGCCAGTTTCGCTAGAATGGGAAGTTAGCGGGGGTGGATCTTCTCGAGTAGCAGACCAGCCGCAGTCGCCAGCGCAGGCGCTTCAGCAGTCCAGTCAACCTTTCACGCCCTTTTTTCCCTTTTCTTCCCCGATTCGTGCCGCGTTTGCGGCGATACTCTGCGCGAGGTGGCGCGCTATCCGGTCTGCCGCCAGTGCATGGGGATGCCGGAACCGCTGAGCGCCGAGTTCTTCTGCGTCGGTTGCCGGACGCCGTTTCAGAATTCCTTCCCTCTGGATGCCCAAGGCCGCTGCGCCCTGTGCCGCGCCGGCCTTCGCGGTTTCGACGCGGCCTACTCCTTCGGCGCCTACGAAGGCGTGTTGCGGCAACTGATACACCTGTACAAATACGGAAAGGTGAGAACCCTGGCGCGGCCGCTCGGCGGCCTGCTGGCGCAGGCGCTGCCGCGCGACGAGTCCTTCGACGCCGCGGTGCCGGTGCCGCTCCACTGGCGCCGCCGGTTAGAGAGAGGTTTCAATCAGTCGGAGCTGCTGGCCCGGGAGATTTCCCGGCGCACCGGCATTCCCGTGGTGAGAGCGTTAGGGCGGGTGCGGCCGACGCCGACGCAGGCGGGTCTCAGCAACAGCGGGCGCCGCCAGAATGTGGCCAGGGCCTTCCGCTCGCGAAGCGTGCAGGGCAAGCGCATTCTGCTGATTGACGACGTCATGACGACCGGGGCGACCGCGGGCGCGTGCGCGTCGGCCCTCAAACAAGCGGGCGCGCGCAGAGTTGCGCTTTTGACCGTGGCGCGAGTCGACCGGCGAATGGAAGGCTGGCGCCTCACGGCGGATCATGCGATGGTGGAGGGGAAGGTCTGAATGCCGAGTGAACGACTGCAGAAACCAGTGCTGGTGCTCAACGCCAGTTACGAACCGATCAACGTGTGCGCCGCGCGGCGCGCCCTGGTGCTGGTGCTCAAAGGTGTGGCCTCGGCCGAGGAGGTGTCGGTCACGGCGATTCATTCCGCGCGCAATTCGGTACGCTTGCCGAGCGTCATCCGCCTGCTGGAATATCGCCGGATACCGCGGCAGACGCGGGCGCTCTCGCGCAAGAATATCCTGATGCGCGACCGCTACACCTGCCAATACTGCCACCGCACCCTGCCTTCGGGCGAACTGACGCTGGACCACGTGATTCCGCGTTCGCGCGCCGGCGAGTCGGCCTGGGAAAACCTGGTGGCCTGTTGCCATTTCTGCAACAATCGCAAAGGCAGCCGGACTCCGGAAGAGGCGGGGATGAAGCTGTTGCGGCAACCGCGGCCGTTCAGCCTGCATACCAGCCGCCACCTGATGCGCATGCTGGGTAACGGCGAAGCGCAGTGGCGGAAGTATTTGTTCTATTGAGCACCAGGGCCTTCGCAAAGTTTACAAGTGTAATGGTTTTAACAACATCCGCGCTTGCAGCGACGGCGCACCGTGGGGTATAGTCGTTCCTGACTGGGTAATTCTTAGCGCAGAGGAGCACGATGAAAAAAGTACTGGCTGTGTTTGCGTTTTGTGCGATAAGTGCGATGGCTGCCGATTGGACCGGCTACATCGTGGACGCGGCATGTGCGGGCAAGAAGGAAGATCATGGCGCCTCGGATGACCACGCCGCCTGCGCGGCACGCTGCATCAAGGGTGGCTCTCCGGCCGTTTTCGTGAGCGACGGCAAGGTGTACCAGATTTCCAATCAGGACAAAGTGGTGGCGCACGCCGGCCACAAAGTGACCATCTCGGGCACCATGGACGGCGACACCATCAAGGTCGACAGCGTCAAAATGTAATTCGCGCGGGGCCGGAGCCGGTCCGGCCCGCACGGTTCTTTCCTGGAGCGCTACCGGGCGCCTCCCATGTCACGCATCTCGTGCAGCGGGACGCGTGGCATGCACGCTGCGGCGTAGGGCTTGCGGCATGGACTACGTATAATCAAAAGGTAGGCTCCCATGCGAAAGCGCCTGTTCTACTGGTCCGCCAGCGTGCTGCTTGTCATCAGCGTGGTGCTGGTGGTGTGGCAGGGCTCCTTCCGTCTCTCCAATATCGGCCCTTCCAACCCGGGACAGACCTTCATTTTCTGGGCGGTCTCCACCCTGATCTTCATATTGATGGTCACGGTAGGGTGGATTCTGGCGAGGGAGTTCATCAAGCTCTACGTGGCGCGGCAGGCCAGGCGGCTGGGTTCGCGTATACGCACCAAACTGGTGGTGGGCGCCATGCTGTTGAGCTGTGTCCCGGTCACCTTCCTGGTGCTGTGGAGCTATGAGGTGCTCAACTACAACCTCAAGGCGTGGTTCACCAACCCGGTGGATAACCAGGTGGCCATCTACAAGCATGCGGCGCGGGCGCTGGACCTCGAAATCCAACGCCGGTTGGGAGTGCAGGCCGAACTGCTGGCGGCGCAGCCCCAGACCAGCCAGCTTCTGGCCGGCGGCCCCATCGCGCCGGGCGCGTTAGAGCGATTCGCCAAAGAGCAGGGGCTGGAATCGGCCGCCATCCTGGCGCCTTCGGGCGCACCGCTGGCGACCTGGGGACCCTACCCGGCCCGGGCGCAGGATGGGCGTATGGCGGCGGTCCATGTGCCCCTGCGCAATGGCGCCATCGAGGTGGCGTCGCGGATCCCCCTGGAAACCGGGCAGCAACTGATGGAGATCAAGAGATTCAGCGACGAATGGGCGCAAATCGCCGGCAACCGCAAGGACTACCGCACGCTGTACAGCATGCTGATGGTGCTGATCACCCTGTTCGTGCTGTTCGTGGCGACCTGGCTGGCGCGCATCCTGGCCAACCGGATCTCTACGCCGATCGCGGCCATCCTGGAAGCCGCCGGCGAAGTGCGCCGCGGCAACCTGCAGCATCGCGTGACCGTGCGCGCCGAAGACGAACTGGCGCTCCTGGTCACCGGCTTCAATCAGATGACCGAGGCGCTGGAATCGAGCGGCATCGAACTGGACCGCCGCCGGCGCTTCACCGAAGCCATCCTGGAGAGCATCCCGACGGGCGTGATCTCCATCGGCTCCGACGGCTCCATCCAGCACGTGAACCAGGCGCTGGCCAAGATTTTTCCGGCGGACCAGGCGGCCAAAGCCACCCGCCTGGAGGACCTCTTCTCGCGCGAGGACACCGCTGAAATCCGCTACCTCATGAAGCGCGCGCGCCGCACCGGCCTGGCGTCCCGGCAGCTGGAACTGCGCACCCTCAGCCGCAAGATCCACCTGGCGGTGACCGTGTCGGCGCTGGAATCGAAACTGACCTCGGGCTTCGTGGTGGTGCTGGAAGATACCAGCGAGCTATTGCGCGCACAGAAGGCGGCGGCGTGGCACGAGGTGGCGCGCCGCGTGGCGCACGAGATCAAGAATCCGTTGACGCCCATCGCGCTGTCCGCCGAGCGGATCGGCCGCCAGCTCGACCGCCTGGACCTGCCGCCCGGAACCGCCCGCATCGTCTACGAATGCGCCGCCACCATCACCAAATCGGTGGAATCGGTGAAGACGCTGGTGGACGAGTTTTCCCAGTTCGCGCGCTTCCCTTCGGCACAGCCGGTGCGCAGCGACCTCAATGAAGTGGTGGGCGAGGCGCTGGCGGTGTTTCACGGCCGCCTGGAAGGCATTTCGATCCGCACCAGTTTCGCGCCGAACCTGCCCGCGGTGTACGTGGACCGCGAACAGTTGCAGCGGGTGGTGGTGAACCTGGTGGACAACGCCGCCGAAGCCATGCAGGATTCCCTGGTGAAGACGATGTACATCGCGACCCAAGCCGGCGCCGCCGAGACCGTCGAGCTGGTGGTGGCCGATTCCGGCGCCGGCGTGAGCAGCGACGATAAGGAGAAACTCTTCCTGCCTTACTTTTCGACCAAGAATCGCGGCACGGGATTGGGCCTGGCGATCGTCAGCCACATCGTGGCCGAACACAATGGGACCATCCGGGTGGAGGACAACCAGCCGGTGGGAGCGCGCTTCACCGTGGAACTACCCGCCCTGCTGGAGAACGAACCGCCCCCGCCTGCCGCCGAAGCGGAGATGAAGCCTTCGGTGGTGAAACTATGAAGCCGAGACGGGTTCTGGTGGTGGATGACGAGCCCGGCATCCGCCAGTCCTTGAGCGGCGTGCTGGAAGACGAGGGCTACGCGGTGGAGACCGCCGAAAGCGGCGAGGCGTGCCTGGAAATGCTGCCCGGCGGCGGCTTTGAGCTGGTGCTGCTGGATATCTGGCTGCCCGGCATCGACGGCATGGAGGTGCTGGCGCGCATCCAGGAGATCCCGTTCGACGAGCGGCCGGTGGTGGTGGTGATCAGCGGCCACGGCTCCATCGAGGCGGCGGTGAAGGCCACGAAGCTGGGCGCTTTCGATTTTCTGGAGAAGCCGCTCTCCATCGGAAAAGTCGCCGTGGTCACCAAGAACGGCCTGGCGCACCGCAAGCTGGAGCTGGAGAACAGCCGCCTCAAGGAAGATACCGGCGCGCGCTGGCGGATCATCGGCGAGAGCGTGCCGATGAAAGCGCTGCGCCAGCAGCTCGGCCTGATGGCCGAGACCAACGGGCGCGTCCTCATCTATGGCGAGAGCGGCACCGGCAAGGAACTGGTGGCGCGCGCGCTGCATGCCATGAGCCCGCGCGCCGCGGAGCCCTTCGTGGAGGTCAACTGCGCGGCCATTCCCGAGGAACTGATCGAGAGCGAGATGTTCGGCCATATCAAGGGCAGCTTCACCAGCGCGCAAGAGGACAAAATCGGCAAGTTCCAGAAGGCCGACGGCGGCACCCTGTTCCTGGACGAAGTGGGCGACATGAGCCTGCGCACGCAGTCCAAGGTGCTGCGCTCGCTGGACGAGCAGCGCTTCGAGCCGGTGGGCGCGGCGGAGTTCGTGCAAGTGGACGTGCGCGTGGTGGCGGCGACGAATAAGAACCTGGAGCAGGAGATCGAACACGGCAATTTCCGCGAGGATCTGTTCTACCGGCTGAATGTGATTCCCTTCTTCGTGCCCCCGCTGCGCGACCGGCGGGAGGACATCCCGCTGCTCGCCGACCACTTTCTCCGCGAGTTCACCACGGCCTACGGGCGCAAGCCCAAGGAACTCACGCCGGAAGCCTATCGCGTGCTGACGGAGCACCACTGGCCGGGCAACGTGCGCGAGTTGAAAAACCTGATCGAGCGGATCGTGATTCTGAATCCGCAGGTGCGGGTGGACGCGCGCCACATTCCGCTGCAGGCGGCGCGCAAGCAGCCCGACCGTCCGCCGGAACGCTTCGGCAGCCTGCAGGAAGTCCGCGAGGCGGCGGAGCGCGAGTACATTCTCAAGAAGCTGGAAGAGACGAATGGCAATGTGACGCGGACGGCGGAGTTACTGGGGCTGGAGCGGAGCAACTTATACCGCAAGATGAAGACGCTGGGCATCGGGCCGAAGGAATAGGGTGGGGCACATGGACGATCAGTCAAAATGGAAGACGCGGCCTTCCCGTCAATGAACTTCGGTACCGTGAGGAACCATGCCCGGCGTGAGGAATGTCTTGGGCACTTCGCCTTCGCCTGCCAGAGTGAATTTCGGAAACCGCTTGTACCACTTTCCGGTTGGTACTTCGGGATT
>JBEKDV010000256.1:0-11135 GCA_050014175.1 Candidatus Solibacter sp.
GCAGGAGCACCCCGGCACGGGCCGGTCGCTCGATCATCAGCGCGCCGGGAAGGTGATTTTCGAAGACCTGGTGGAAGCGTTGGGCATGGCACGGCCGGCAGTGATGGATCCGACCCTCGACCCCGCGGGGTTCCAGAGCCTAGTGAGCGAGGCGCTGGAAAGCGGCGCGATCCGCGTCATCATCGCGCGGCGCGATTGCCTGCTGGCCATGAGCAAGATCAAGAGCTACGAACAGGCTCTCAAACCGGAGGCTTGCCTTGTCCTCGCCGAATAAGGTGGTGAACGTGGTCATCGCGGGACTGGGCGGCCAGTGCGCGTTGAAAGCGTCGGACATTGTCGCCGACGCCGCCTTCCGTTGCGGGCTCGACGTGAAGAAGAGCGAGATCCACGGCATGAGCCAGCGTGGCGGGTCGGTGACCAGCGATATCCGTTTCGGCGCGGAAGTCTTCAGCCCGATGGTGCCGCCCGGCGAGGCCGATTTTCTGGTGGTGCTCGCCCCCAGCCAGGTGGAGAACAACCGCTGGCAGCTCCGCCCCGGCGGCACGCTGATTCCGCCGGACCTGGTGGACGAGAGCACGCTGCGCAGCAAGAAGAGCCTGAACGTGGCGCTGGTGGGCGCGCTGAGCGCTCTGCTCGAATTGCCCGAAGCGCAGTGGCTGGCCGCGATCCGCGGCAATCTGCCGGAGAAACTTCACGACATGAACCTAAAAGCATTTCAGAAGGGCCGCGAAGCCGGCGCGGGGTTGCGGCAATGAGCCGGGACCCTGTTGGAGGCGCTTTTCACCCGGCCAGCGCGTCCGATTACGTGCCGCTGGCGCAGATGCGCCAGTTGCAGCTTCAGCGGCTGCGCGCCGTGGTGCAGCGCGCCTACGACCGCGTGGAACTCTTCCGCCAGCGGCTCGATGAGCGCGCCTTCCCGCCGGACAAGCTCGGCACTCTGGCCGACATCGAGCACCTGCCCTTCACCACCAAGGCCGACCTGCGCGACACCTATCCATTCGGCCTATTCGCCAGCCCCATGCAGGATGTGGTCCGGGTGCACGCCTCGAGCGGCACCACCGGCAAACCGATTGTGGTGGCCTACACGCAGCAGGATCTGGAGGTCTGGACCTCCGTAATGGTGCGCGCCTTCGCGGCCTGCGGCCTCGATCACGGCGATGTGGTGCAGAACGCTTACGGCTACGGGCTGTTCACCGGTGGATTGGGCGCGCACTACGGCGCGGAGGCGCTGGGCGCGACGGTGATTCCGGTCTCCGGGGGCAACACCGACCGGCAGATCATGGTGCTGAAAGATTTCAGAGTCACGGCCATCTGCTGCACGCCGAGTTACTTCATTCACCTGATCGAGCGCGCCGGTGAACTGGGCGTGCGCATGCGCGATCTGCCGCTCCGCGTGGGCATTTTCGGCGCCGAACCGTGGACCGAATCGATGCGGCGGCACATCGAAACGGAGGGAGGCATTCAGGCCTTCGATATTTACGGCCTGTCGGAAATCATCGGGCCCGGCGTGGCCATCGAATGCCCCTATCACAACGGCATGCACATTTTCGAGGACCACTTTTACCCGGAGGTGATCGATCCGGAAAGCGGCCGCGTCCTGCCGGATGGCGAAGAGGGCGAACTGGTGCTGACCACGCTCAGCAAGCAGGCGATGCCGATGATCCGCTATCGCACGCGCGACATCAGCGTGCTGGTGGAGGGGCACTGCCCTTGCGGGCGGACCATCCGCCGCATGGGCCGGATCGCGCGGCGCAGCGACGACATGTTCATCATCCGCGGCGTGAACGTCTTCCCGTCGCAGGTAGAAGCCGCGCTGCTGGCGGTGGAAGGCACGCTGCCGCATTATCAAATCCTGCTGACGCGCCACAAAGGCCTGGACGCCATGGAAGTGCATGTGGAAGTGACCCCGGAGTTGTTCAGCGACAAGATTGGCGCGCTCGAAGGACTGCGGCAACGCCTGGCCTACGCGATGGAGCATACGCTGGGACTGAAAGTGGAAGTCACGCTGGCCGCGCCGCGGAGCATTGCGCGCAGCGAGGGCAAAGCCAAACGCGTGATCGACCGAAGAAACCTGACAAGTGAGGCGCCTCATGAAGATCCATCAACTGTCTCTGTTCCTCGAAAATAAGCCCGGCCAGATGATCCAGCCCTGCCGCGTGCTGGCGGATGCAGGCATTGGCCTGCACACGCTCACGCTAGCCGACACCCAGCAATTCGGCCTTCTGCGGCTGATCGTGAGCGATTGGGAACTGGGCCGCGCGATCCTCGAACAAGCCGGATATCTGGTGAATGTGACCGAAGTGGTGGCGGTGGAGGTGGCGGATCGTCCCGGCGGGCTGGCGGGGCTGCTCGAGCTCTTCGAAACGGGCAGCATCAACATAGAATACATGTACGCCTTCACCTTCGGACGCGGGGACAAGGCCGTGCTGATTTTCCGCTTCGACCAGACGGACGCGGCCATCGAGCGGCTGCACGCCGCCGGGGTCAGCGTGGTGGAGGACGTCGAACTCTACCGGCGGATTCACGTGTGAGCGTCGCCAAGACCATTCAGGAGCAGATGGAACACGCGTCGTGGATCCGGCGCATGTTCGAAGAAGGAATCCGCCTGCGGCAGGAGCGCGGCGCGGAGAACGTTTTCGATTTCACCCTCGGCAACCCGGATGTGGAACCGCCGGAGGCCGTCATCGCGGCCCTGCGGCGCGTGGCCGCCGGGAACCGGCCGCGCAGTCACGGCTACATGCCGAACGCCGGGTTTCCCGCGGTGCGCCAGGTGATGGCGCGGCGCCTGGCGGAAAGCACCGGCCTCGGCTTCACCGAGGACGATGTGCTGATGACGGTGGGCGCCGCCGGGGCCATCAACACGCTGCTGAAATCGATCCTCGATCCGGGCGACGAAGTGATCGTGCTCAACCCGTACTTCCCGGAGTATCGTTTCTATATCGAAAATCACGCGGGGCGCGTGGTGCCGGTGGAGACGGACGAGCGCTTCCAACCGGACGTGGCGCGAATCGCCGCCGCCATCACGCCGCGGACCAGAGCCATCATCCTCAACTCGCCGAACAACCCCACCGGCGCGATCTACCCCGAAGGCGTGCTGCGCGAATTGAACGCCATCGTGCGCGATCCGGTGATCGTGATCTCCGACGAGCCGTACCGGCCGATCGTGTTCGACCAGATCGAGCAGCCGGAGACGCTGCGGCTGATCGAGCGGAGCGCGCTGGCGTGGTCGTGGTCGAAAGCCATGGCGGTGGCGGGCGAACGCATCGGGTATCTGGCGCTATCCCCGCGGCTGAGAGAACTCGCGCAGTTGCGCGGCGCCTGCACCTTCACGAATCGCATTCTGGGATACATAAACGCGCCCGCCATCTGGCAGTGGGTGGTGGCGGAAGTGCCCGGCGCGACGGTGGACGTGGCGCAATACCAGGCCAAGCGCGACCGGCTTTGCGACGCGCTCACCGCCATGGGCTACGACGCGCCGCGCCCGCAGGGATCGTACTACTGCTTCCCGCGCACGCCGATCGCCGACGATGTGGCGTTCATCCGCCGCTTGCAG
The DNA here is from genome assembly GCA_050014175.1 of Candidatus Solibacter sp. GTDB lineage: Bacteria > Acidobacteriota > Terriglobia > Bryobacterales > Bryobacteraceae > Solibacter. Next base: position 3,554 of record JBEKDV010000256.1, read on the forward strand.
AAGGAAGGCATCCTGGCGGTTCCCGGATCGGGTTTCGGACGCGGCGGATTCATGCGCCTCTCGCTCACCATCGGGCGCGAGGACCTGGAGCGTTCCTTGCCCGGTTTCGAACGCGCGCTGCGCCAGCCGCGTCCGTAGAGAAATGTGTCGGTAAGATTGCCGGTACGAATACCGGCATGGCAGGCGGGACGCCTACTCTACATCATAGAAAAAGACCGGTAACTATTGAAATAGGTGTCGAATATCCCTATACTCGGTAGATTCCCCGGAGAAAATATGCAATTCATCAGGATCGTTGTCTCGCTCTCATCGCTGATCTTGCTGCTCCCCGCCTTGTGTCCGGGGCAGGGCTCCTGGACCGACGACGTCGCCAAGCTGCGCGAACAGATTGCGGCCCAGCAGAAACAGCTCGACGAACAGCGGCAAGCGCTCGAATCGGCGCAGAAAGCGATCGATTCCCAGCGGAAACTGCTGGACCGTCTGGTGGCCGCCCAGAGCGCGCCGGCGGCAACGCCGGCCGCACCCGCGGCCGAGGTGGACGCCAAAGGACGGGCCTTCTCGCCGCTCTCCTTTCATATCGGCGGCGCGGATTTCGCGCCGGGCGGTTTTATGGATTTCTCCACGGCGTGGCGCTCCACCAACATCGGCAGCGGCGTCGCCACTTCCTTTGCCTCCGTTCCGTTCGGCAACACCGCGGCGGGCAGGATGGACGAGTACCGGTCGAGCGCCGCCAACTCGCGCATTACCCTGACCGTCACGGACAACCCGTCCAGGAACCTGGCGGTGACGGGTTATGTGGAGGCGGATTTCACCGGAAACCAGCCTACCAGCCTGTACGTTACCAGCAACAGCAGCACACTGCGCATGCGGCATTTCTGGGTGAATTTGCAGCACGGTAAGTGGGAGGTGCTGGGGGGCCAGGCCTGGACGCTGATGACGCCCAACCGCGCGGCTGTCTCTCCGGTTTCGAGCAATGTTTTCGTCGGCCTCGGGGAGGATGCCAACTATATGGTGGGTTTGGTATGGGGACGGCCGGGACAACTCCGGGTGGTCTATCACCCCGATAAACATTGGTCTTTGGCCGCTTCGATCGAGAGCCCCGAACAGTACGTCACCACCGGAACCACGCTGCCCGCGTTTGCCGCCACTCAGGTGGATAACGGGACGGTTCCCACGACGCCCAACGTGCGGCCGGATATCGTGGCCAAAATCGCTTACGACACACAGGTATCCGGCAAAGCTCTGCACTTCGAACTGGCCGGCCTTTCGCGGCAATTCCGGACGTCAGCCGCGCAGGGCAAATACTTTGACGCGCAAGGCGTGGGCGGATCGTTCGGCAGCGTGCTGGAAGTGGCGAAGAACTTCCGCCTGATCGCCACTTCGTTTTATTCCAGCGGCGGGGGGCGCTACGTGGCGGGGCTTGGTCCCGACCTCATAGTTGGTCCGGACGGCTCCATCTCGCCGATACATTCCATGTCCGGCATTGCCGGCTTCGAGTATGCGCCGACGCCCAAATCGCAGTTCTACGGTTATTACAGCGGCGCGTATTTCCGCCGGAATTACACGGTTGTTTCGCCGGGCAATTATCTAGGGTTCGGCTTCCCCGGTTCGTCGTCGGCCAACCGGCAGTTTCAGGAGCCGATGTTCGGCTATTACTACACGTTTTGGAAGGACCCGAAATACGGCGCGCTACAGATCGTCACGCAGTATGCCTATCTGACACGGGCGCCCTGGTACGTGGCGCCCGGAACTCCGGCCACCGCGCACGCCCACATGATTTTCGGCTCGTTGCGTTTCACGCTGCCGTAGGGGCACCAGAGAATGCCGCGAAGAATCGCGGCGGCCCAGAGGGCGCCCCAGCCTAAAAGGCTACGCTACGGGCGCGCGTCATACGGCGTCAGCGTGGCCGGGGTGGCGTCGGCGTCGACCAGCCAGACGTGGCGCGTGGCAAAGTAGCGCGTCAGTTCGCGATTGCCCGCCTCGTCCATCTCACGGGCCCAGACCACCGGGGCGTCGTCGATGGACGCTCGATTGTAGACCCACTCCTCGAAGAAATCGTGCTGCGGACGGTAGCGCACGATGGCCAGGTGGCGGCCGGGCAGGCCTTCCAATTGCGCCAGGATGCGGGCGCGCTCCAGGTTGCCGGGCCGCGTGTAATACCAGGTCATCGGCCAGTCCGGCGGCATGTAGTGGCTGAGTGGCTGGGCGCAGACGCGGAGCAGCGCCATCGCCAGGCAGACCAGCGGGACCGATCGGGCGATGGCGAATCCCACCGGGCGGCCGTCGCTGCGCCAGACGCGCACGTGGCGCAGTCCCTGGAGCACCAGCGCGTAGATCAGGCCGGTCATCGGGGCGGCGTAGTGCGCGTAAAACCAGGTATTGAGCGCCAATCCGGCCACACCTATGGCGCCGATGACCACCAGCGGGCGGACGCGCCGGTCGCCGAACAGGCGCCAGCCGAATACCAGCGGCAGGGTGAGCGCCGGTCCCAGGAAGAACATCCAGAAGGCGCCGGCCTTGCCCAGGGTATTCCAGGCCAGCCCGCGCGGCGACTTCGCCTCCAGGAATTTGACGAGCTCCCAGCCTACATAGAACTCGCGCATCTGCGGGTTGCGGTATGTTTTGACGGGCAGCGGTTGCTCCCAGAGAAAGATGCGCGCCACGGCGTCCTGGTCGCGGGCCACCTGATAGGGCATGCGGAACGGATTGCCGGTGACGCGCCAGTAGTAATAGCACGTGCCCGCCGCGGCGACGGCCAATACGAGCGCGGCCGGCAGCACCAGGCGCACCGCGGCGCCGGCGAGCGCCGGACCGCGCAGCTTCAGCAGGCGCATCGCCAGCCAGGCGCCTACCGGGAGGCTGAGCAGGAGCCCTTCGTAAGGCCGGCTATTGGCCAGAATCGCCACGCCGCCGGCCAGGAGAAGAGCATCGCGCACGCGGATTTTGCGCAGCAGGCGGGGCAACGCGCCCAGCACCAGCAGGCCGCCGATGGCGGCGGCCGCTCCGCCCCAATAGCTGTTGATCCAATAGCCGAACAGGCCCAGCCGGAGCACGGCCAACAGGCCGCCGAGCAGCGCCCATGCGGGGGGCAGCCAACCCTGCAACATCCAGCAGAGCAGGGCGCACATCACGGCAACGCTCAAGTAGACGCCGGCCCAGGGATGACCGGCCACCACCTGGCCGGCCGCCAGAATCAGCCCTTGCGCCGTGTGGTACATGGTGGCGTAGGTAGGATGCTGGAGGACGTGCATGCTTTCGAAGTGCACCCACATGGGATGGGTAGGGTTAGAGAGGCGGCCGGAAGCGAAGGTATCCGCGGCCAGAAGATAGCTGAACTCGTCGCTGATGATGGGCTGGCGGATGGGCAGCACCGGCAGGAGGAGAGCGCGCACGGCCAGGGCGGAGGCGCCGGTGAAGAGGATGGCGAGGGTTCGACGGCGCGCCAGATTGGCGAAGATGCGCCGCGCGGCGGGGAACCGGGATACCGCTTGCCGACGCGCGCGGCTCTGCCGGGTGCCGCGGCTCCGGAGGGCGAGCCTGACCAGGACGACGAGCGCCAACAATTCGACCGCGTAGGGCCCATACCAGATGGTGAGCGCGAGCAGGCGGCCTAAGTCGAGCGGCATGGAAGACCTCCATGGTAATCCGGGCGGCGGCGGCACTCAACGCTACAAATGGTTGGCATGCGCCTGCTGCCAAGATGCACAAAGCGGAACCTTATGCCACACTCAGATTCAGATGAAAAAGCTCGCGTGTTTCCTTTCCCTGCTCTCCATCCCGTTGGTTGCCCAGCCGGCGGCCAATAGCCCCTGGAAGTTCGCCGTGTCGGGCGATTCGCGCAATTGCGGCGACATCGTGATGCCGGCAATCGCTTCCGGGGTGCTGGCCAGCCGGTCTGAGTTCTACTGGCACCTGGGCGATTTCCGAGCAATCTACACCTTCGATGAGGACATGGTTCCGCCCGCCCGATTGGCGCTGCCCACCAAGCCCCTGAACATCATCGACTACGAAAATGGCGCCTGGCCCGATTTCATCGCCAAACAACTGGCGCCGTTTGGCGCCCTTCCGGTGATGCTGACCCCGGGGAATCACGAAACCATCCCGCCGGCCACGCGCGAACACTACCTGCTCGAATTCGCCGACTGGCTGGACGCCCCGGCCCTGCGCGCGCAACGCCTGCGGGACGATCCCCAGGATCATAAGCTGCGCAGTTACTATCATTGGGTCAACCGCAATATCGATTTCATCGCGCTGGATAACACCAGCACGGACCAGTTCGATGCGGCGCAGCTCAAATGGTTTCATTCGGTGGTGGACCGGGATGAAAAATCGGATGCGGTTCAGACTCTGGTGGTGGGCATGCACGCCGCGCTCCCGGGCAGCGTGGGCAATTCGCACAGCATGAGCGATTGGGCGCAGGGTGAAAAGAGCGGCCGCGAGGTATACGAAGCGCTGTGGCACGCCGGGAGCGTGGCCCACAAGAAGGTATACATCCTGGCCAGCCACTCCCATTTCTTTATGGAAGACGTGTTTCGCACCGTTACCTGGAAGGGCAGGGAACTGCCGGGGTGGATTGTGGGTACCGCGGGCGCCGTGCGCTATCGCCTGCCGGCGGGCACGGCACCGGGGCCGAAAGCCATGACGGACGTTTACGGCTACCTGCTGGCCACCGCCAGTGCGGACGGATCGATCGCGTTTTCCTTCCAGCAGGTCCAGGCGGCGGACCTGCTTCGCACCAGCCAGGGCAAATACCCGGAATCCCTGGTGCGCTGGTGCATGGACGAGAACAAAGAGCTGACGACAAGATAGGGCGTCGGGGCAGGCGTCTTCGCGAGCCCGTCCAGACGAGTCTCCGGGGCGGGGCGGCGGCGCGCAATGGGAGGTTCGGGCAACGCCGGACGCTTGCGTCCAAGCGTGCGCTCGTTGCACAATTATGGCGATGAGATTAGGGTGTGAAACTGCTGGTTTCATGCCGCGACTTGGGAGGATTGCAATGAAATTACCCACCTTAGGTGTGGCGCTTATGCTGATGGTCGGACCGGCGTTGGCCGTCGCCGGCGAACTGGAGGATGCCGTCCAGAGCCTGAAGGATGCTGCCGCGAAAAACGATGTGAATGCCGTAAAAAAGCTGGCGGCAACGATACGTCCGATGACGGCCAAGATCGTGTCGGAACCCGCGCCGAAGACCGCCGACGAAAAGAAGGCTTGGGAACAGCGCGTCGCGCATGCCAAGGACGCCCAGTCGACCGTCGAATCGGTGTTCTATACGCTTTCGGCCGATGCCGCGCCGGAGGTGGTGGTGGACCTGATCTCCACTCTCGAGCAACAGAATCCGAAGAGCAAATACCTGAATGACGCCTACGGACCTTATCTGGCGGCGTTGGGCAAGAGCCCGGCAGCGGATAAAGGCCCCGCAATCGCGGAAAAGGCCCTGGCGAACTTCCCGGAAAATGACGATCTGCTGATGTACCTGACCGAGAAGGCTCTGGCAAAGAAGCTGAATGACCGTGCCCTGGGCTATGCCAACCGCCTCACCGCCGCGGCCAACAAGCATGCCAAGCCGGAAGGCATGTCTGCGGAAGATTGGGAATTCAAACGCAACGCGGAACTGGCCTACGGCTACTATATTGCCGGCTACCTGTCCGCCGAAAAGGGTCAGCAGACCGCCGCCGACAAGAATCTGCGCGCCGGATTGCCGCTGATCCAGGACAATCCGGCATATCTCGGCCCGGCGCTGCTCTACCTTGGGATCGCCAATTTCAAGCTGGGCGAGACGGCCCAGAACAAGGCAAGAATGCTGGAGGGCGTCAAGTTCAGCGAACAGGCGATGGCCATCCCCGGCCCCCACCAGGAGCCTGCCCGCAAGAACGCGGCGGCCTTCAGAGAGGCAGCCTCCAAGATGCCCTAGCCTAAATCCGCAATCGCGGCCAGGGACGAGGCGGTTGTCGCCGGCCTCTGGCTGTCTGCGCCCGCGGCGCCGTGGCTTGGCCCGCAGTGCTCCAGGATCTTCCGCAACGTATCGAGATCGAGCGGCTTACTCAGGTAGTCGTTCATGCCCGCCGCGACGCAGGCCCCGCGGTCTGGGGAGCGATTGCCGCTTACTTCCCGATGCAGAAAGTGCTGAAAATGCGGTTCAGGATGTCGTCCGCCGTGGTGGCCCCGGTGATGGCGTCGAAGGGCGCGAGCGCTCCGTACAGGTCCAGCAGCAGCATCTCGTGAGGAGTTGCGGACCGCACCGCATCGCAGGCTTTTTCGAGATACCCGGCGGCTTCGCGCAGTAACTGCTCGTGGCGCAGGCTGGTGATGAAACCGGTCTCCCGCTCGAAAGCGCCCTTCGGGGCGACGGCTTCCAGGATGGCATCGCGCAGTCCGGCGATACCTTCCCCGGTCAGGGCGGAGACGGAGAGCAAGGTCGGCAGCCCCGCCGGCCGGCGCGCCAGATCGCTCTTGTTGCCCACTACCAAAGCCCGTCCGCCGGCGTGCGCAATCAAACCCTCGTCTTCCGCCGTGAAAGGCTGGCTCAGATCGATCACCACCAGCGTGAGATCGGCATCCGCCATCGCCTGGTAGCTGCGCTCGATGCCCAGCCGTTCGACGCGCTCCCCGGTTTCCCGTATCCCAGCGGTATCGCACAGCTTCACCGGGATGCCGCCGATCGACGCGGTTTCGCTCACCAGATCGCGCGTGGTGCCGGGCGTTTCCATTACGATGGCCCGGTCCTGTTCCAGCAGGCGGTTGAACAGGCTGCTCTTGCCGACATTGGGGCGTCCCACAATGGCCAGCGTCAGCCCCTGCCGCACCAAGCCGCCATACTGAAAACTATCGGCAAGTTGGCGCGTTCCCTGTAGGATCGGCTGCAGGCGGCGAAGAATCTCCTCCGCCGGGGCGACGCTCACGTCGTCTTCGGCGAAATCGATCCCCGCCTCCAGCAGGGCAATCAGTTCCACCAGCGGTTCCTTCAGCGGAGCCAGGCGGCGCGAGACCGAGCCATCCACCTGTTGCGACGCAATCCGCGCCTGGTACAGCGTGGTAGCGTCGATCAGGTCGCGCACGGCTTCGGCTTGCGGAAGATCGATGCGCCCGTTCAGAAAGGCGCGCAGCGTGAACTCGCCGGGCTCGGCCAGGCGAGCGCCGCCGGCCAGGGCGCGCTCGACGGCGTGGCGCAACACGATGGGCGAACCGTGGCAGGCGATCTCCACCAGGTCCTCCGCGGTGTAAGATCGCGCCGCCGCGAAAAAGGTGACTACCACCTGGTCGATTGTCTGGCCTTGTGGATCGAGAAGTTGCGCCAGGTGCGCCTGCCAGGGACGCCATTCGGCGGGAGCCAGGAACTGAGCGGCGATGGGGCGCGCCCGCGCCCCGGAAAGACGCACGATGCCTAGCCCGGCACGCCCGGGCGGAGTCGAAATGGCGACGATGGTATCGGCGAGTTGCAACGGCTACACGAGGGGGTTGACAGACGGAAGCGTCTGTCCCACGTTGGTGGGGCAGGCGCTTTCGCCTGCCAACCAGGTTCTTCTCACGTTGGTGGGGCAGGCGGACCCAGAGGGTACCCCGCCTGCCAACCGGTTTCTTCTCACTT
>JBEKDV010000257.1:0-11126 GCA_050014175.1 Candidatus Solibacter sp.
CCACATCTTTACGAGACCGGGTGTGAGGGAAATCTTGAACGTGCAGTCTCGCGGCTCGTTTGCCAAGCCTTACCAGGTGAAACAGGTACGCGCTGTGATCGTCCGGTATAAACTGGCTGAAGAGGCTCAATGACCAAATACGAGATTATCCTGTACTGGAGCGAAGAAGACCAGGCGTTTATCGCGGAAGTGCCGGAGTTACCAGGGTGCGCCGCTGACGGCTCTACTCGCCAGGAAGCACTCGCAAATGCAGAGACGGTAATCACCGAGTGGATCGAGACGGCCCGGGAACTCGGACGTGCCATACCCGAGCCGAAAGGCCGCCTCTTGTTCGCCTGAGGTCGCCAGGCCGGGTTCCGACGTCCAGTCAGCACCGCGTTTGCCGGCGGATGTGCTACTTTGCCGGCAGCACGCGCTCCCCTACAGCTTGCGTATCTTAATATTCTTGAACCACGCCTCGTTGCCGTGATTCTGTATGGAGATCTGGCACAGCTTCTTGGGATGCTTGACCAGCAGTTCGTACACCTGCGAATCCGTCCCCCAGCGCGCGGCCGAGTTCTTGGCCACCTGCGGATCGTTCAGGCTGCCATCCACCACCTTCACGCCATTCAGCCAGTGTTCGACTGCATCGCCCTTGACCACCAGCCGCGCGCGATTGAACTCGCCCACCGGCTTCGTGGCATCCTTCAGCGGCGAGAGCATATCGTAGAGCGCGCCCGCCTGATGGTTGGTGCCGCGCAGCGCATCGGGATTCCTGGCGTTGTCCAGCACCTGGTATTCGAAGCCGATGACGTACTCCTGCCCCTTCGCCGGGCGGTCCTTCCGCCGGTTCTTCATCGATGCGTTCACCCGGTCCTCGAATTTCTGTCCCGGCTTTTCGTCCACCAGCGTGACGCGGTCCTGTATGCGGTACTTCACGCCGCTGTTGCCGCCGGGAGAAATCTTCCAGTCGAACTCCATTTCGAAATCGCCATAGAGGGCCTGGGTGAACAGGTCCTGGTTGAACGTCTGGTGCGGCAGCGGCTTGATACAGCCGTCCTCGATGGTGAACCCATTGTCAGGCGGAACCTTTTTTGTGGGGTCTTCCCAGCCGGTAAAAGTCTTGCCGTCGAACATCAGGCGCCATCCGGCGGCCTTCTCCGGGGCGGTGAGCTGATTGTCGGCGGCGGAGGCCGCGAGCACGGCGGCGCACGCGAGCGCGGTAAATCTCAGAACATGGGGCATCGTTTCCAATTTACAATGTCCAGGTGCATCTTGTACGGCTGATTTTCTTTTTGACCCGCGGCGCCGGCGCAGGACACGCGCGTCATCCTGCTGGGCACCGGCACGCCGAATCCGGAACCGGACCGTATGGGTCCGGCGGCCGCCGTGGTGTCGGGCGACCGCGTGTATATCGTCGATTGCGGACCCGGCGTGGTTCGCCGCGCCGCGCAGGCGGGAATCAAGATGGAGCAGTTGACCCGCGCTTTCATCACCCATCTGCATTCCGACCACACGGCGGGGCTTCCGGACCTGATCCTCACCCCGCCCAATGCGGGGCGAAGCGAACCGCTGGAAGTTTTCGGCCCGCCCGGACTACACGCCATGACGGCGCACCTTCTGCAAGCGTGGAAGGAGGATTTCGCCATCCGCCTGCACGGCACGCAACCCGTCGAGCCGCGCGGTTTCGCGGTCACCGCGCACGACGTCCGCCCGGGCGAAATCTACCGCGACGATGGGGTGCGCGTGGTCGCCTTCGCCGTCTCCCACGGCGCCTGGAAGCACGCCTACGGCTACCGCTTCGAAGCGAAGGACAAAGTGATCGTGATCTCCGGCGACACCACCTATAGCGACGCGTTGATCGCCGCGGCCAAAGGATGCGACATCCTGGTGCACGAGGTCTACTCGCAAAAAGGGTGGGAGGCACGCACCCCGGAATGGCGCCGTTATCACGCGGCCTATCACACCTCCGCTCCGGACGTCGGCAAGGTCGCCGCGCAAGTGCGTCCGAAGAAACTGGTGCTCTATCACCTGCTGCCCATGGGGCAAACGGCGGAAGAGGTGCTCGGCGAGGTCCGCCGCAATTGGCAGGGAGAGGTGATCTACGGCAAGGATCTGGACGTGATTCGCTGAACCTTGCATGGCGCCGATGTATCGTTCCACCCTGTTGAAGCCGGTGTGCCGTGGGCAATGGATCTAAGATAAGTAATGACCGCAAGGCATACCCGCGGAATCCTTGGCGCTGCCGGCCTCTTCACTGCCGCCTCGTTTCTGCACGCCCAGACCGGGACGCCGCTACAGATCGTCACCAATTCCCTCCCCCCAGCTTCGGTAGGCGCCGCCTACAACCAGCAACTCATCACCACCGGAGGCGTCTGTTCGAGCATCGGCGCCGCGTCCAGCACGATTGACAGCGGCGCTCTCCCGCCCGGACTCTCCGTCACCTCTCCCGGCTCCATCGAGCAGTGGTCGATTCAGGGAACTCCCTCCGCGGCCGGCAACTTCACCTTCACCGTCCACCTGTTCTGGATTCACACCCGCGCAACCCCTTTCGAACAACAGTGCGTCGATGACGCGGTCAAAGCTCTCGCGCTCACCGTCCAGGCCAACCAATCCCTCGCCGCCGATCGCGCGCAGCTTACCACTACCTATCACACCGGCCACTTTCCTCCCGCGCCCGATACCGTGCAGGTGACCGCCGCCGGAGGCGCCTCAGTCACCTTCGCCTTGCAGTCGGTCACCGATTCGGGCGGCCCCTGGTTGAGCGCGACGGCACAGCAATTCAGCACGCCGGCTGCCCTTACCATCGGCTACCTGGTCAGCGGTCTGGCGCCCGGCACTTACACCGGACGCGTCATCGTGACCACCGGCGGACTGGCGGCCTTGACCATCCAGGTCACACTGGTGGTGGTCACGGATGCCAGCATCCAGCTCCAGGCCACACCATCGGCGCTGGTGTTTTCCGCCGTCGCCGGAGGACCGGACCCGCCCAGCCAGCCCCTCGCCATCGCCGTGGTGGGCAGTAATGTGATCTTCCAGGCAGCCGTGACCGCCGCCCCGCCGAACGGCAAATGGCTCACCGTCGCCCCCTCCGGCTCGGCCACGCCTGCGACGCTCACCGTCGCGGTCACGGCCAAGGGTCTGGCCGCCGCGGTATATAGCGGCACGCTTACGCTGAGCGTCCCGGGCGTACCCAACAGTTCGCTCAACGTCCCCGTGACGTTCACCATCACAGCGCCGCTTCCCGTGGTGAAGCCCACCATCGCGCCCGGCGGAGTGGTCAACGCCGCGGGCCTCGGCGCGGCGATCGCTCCCGGAACCTGGGTCTCCCTCTACGGCACGTCGCTCTCCGCCACCACCCGTGCCTGGCGCGACACCGATTTCCAGAACGGGCTCCTGCCCACCGCCCTTGACGGCGTGAGCGTGACCATCGACGGAAAACCGGCCGCCGTCGCCTTCATCAGCCCGTACCAGGTCAACGTGCTGGCTCCCGATGACACCGCCACCGGACTGGTGCCGGTGCAGGTGAAAAATGCCCTGGGCACGAGCGACAGCGTGCTCGCGCTGCAACAGACCGCCGCTCCCGCGTTCTTCCAACTGCGCGCCGTTAGCGCCACTTACGTCGCCGGAACGCACGCCGACGGAAGCTTGCTCGCCGGCCCTGCCCTCATCCAGCAAGGCTTCACCGGCACCGCCGCCAGAGCGGGCGAAACCATCGTGTTATTCGGCACCGGCTTCGGCACGACGCAACCCGCCATCTCGGCCACGGCCCTGGTGCCCGCGCCGCTACCCCTCGCCCATCCCGAGGAACTCGTCGTGCGTATCGGCGGGCTCGACACCGCCATCGCTTACGCCGGTCTGATCTCCCCCGGCGTCTACCAGTTCAACGTGGTGGTTCCGCAACTCGCGGCGGGCGATCAATCGGTGGCCGCCGAACTGCGCGGCCTGCTCACTCAGTCGAATCTCCTGCTCACCATCCAGCCCTGAGGGCCGTCACTCCGTTGCCGGACGCGCCGCGTTGCCCCAGTGGCCCGCTTCATCCCGCCCGCCGACGATCACGCCCTTGGCGTTCCACCCCAGGCCCGCCCGCACATCCGCCGGACAATAGCGCAGCGTCAGCCCGCAGCGCCGCCGCGCCGATTGGTTGGCTTCCGACCCGTGCAGCAACAGATCGCTGTGAATCGAAATCTCTCCCGCCTGCAATTCCACGGCAACCGGCTCGCCAAGTGCCTCCACCCCAGCCACGGTCTGGTTCAACACATTGGCTTCGTCGTTCTCACTCAGCGCGTACGTCAGATGTCCCAGCACGTGCGATCCGGGAATGTACCGCATACACGCGTTCTCCACGTCGGCATCGTCAATCGCCAGCCACACGGTCACGGCTTTGGACGGCGTCAGCGGCCAGTAGCTCGCGTCCTGATGCCACGAAACCCGTTTGCCGTCCCCAGGCATCTTGCAGAAGAAATGCGACCCCCAAGCGATGGTGTTCTCGCCCAATAGATCCTTCACGCAGGCCACGATGCGCGGATGCGTCAGCAGATCCCAGACCGGCCCGTAGCGCAGATGCGCCGTGCTGATGGAATAGCTGTCGCCGCCCGCCGCCAGCGTGCGCGCCAGCAGGCCGTCGAAATACTCCCGAATCCCAGCCATCTCTTCCGCGCTGAAAATCCGGATGCCCTTCAGATAGCCGTCGCGATTGAAGGCCGCCACCTGCTCCGCCGTCAGCGTCCGTGGATTCTCAACCGTGGACGGGTGGAAGCGCAGTTCGCGCTCCAGTCGATTCAGCTCTTCCGTGCTGGGGATAAATTTGGGCGGCGGTGAATGGCTCATCGTCTTAGCTTATTACCTCGGGGCGCGAACCGGGCACGCCGGCCCACGCGCCCATTCGCCTGAGTTATGCTGGTCACTCTGATGAACGACGCATTCCTGTTTTCGCGCCTGCGCCTGGCGGTGGTTCTCGGACTGCTCTCCGCCGCGGTGTCCGCCGCGGGACAATCGCGCGTCCTGGAAGTGGACCTCTTCCGCCAGGGTGAAGGGGGAGTTCACACTTATCGCATCCCAGCCCTCGTGCAGACTCGCCAAGGGACGCTGATCGCTGTCGCCGACGCGCGCCACGACAGCGCGCGAGACCTGCCGGCGCGGATCTCTTTGGTGATGCGCCGCAGCTTCGATGGCGGCCGCCATTGGACGCCGGCACAGATCGTCCTCCCGGCGCCCGAAGGCGGCGGCGTGGGCGACCCGTCGCTGCTGCTCGACCGCGCCACCGGGCGCGTCTGGTGCTTCCACGCCTACGGCCCGCCTGGAATCGGCTTCGCCACCGCCAGGCCCGGAGCCGTGACCGGGCCCGCAACCATGCAGGTTCACGCGATGCACAGCGATGACGACGGCGCCACATGGTCCGCGCCCGAAGACCTCACGCCGCAACTCAAGCGGCCGGAGTGGCAGGCCGTTTTCGCCACCTCGGGCACGCACTTCCAAACCAGCAAAGGCCGCTTCCTGGTGCCCCTGGTGGTGCGCGACGCCGCCGGCGTGGTCAGCTCGCGCAATGCCTGGAGCGACGACCACGGCCTCTCCTGGCACACCGGCGAGCCCCTCGCGCCGGGCAGCGACGAAAGCAAGGCCATCGAGTTGAAGGATGGCACCATTCTGCAAAACGCCCGCCAGGGTCCGCGGCGCGCCATCGGCCGCTCCGCCGATGGCGGCGTCACCTTCGGCCCGGTGGAACACGATGAAGCGCTGATCGACGCGGTGTGTAATGCCGGCCTGGCACGCTACACCAGGGGGCGCAAGGACGTCGTGATCTTCACCAACGCGGCCAGCACGAAACGCGAGAACCTGACCCTGCGATTGAGCTACGATAGCGGCCGCTCCTGGCCCGTGTCGCGCGTCCTCTACAGCGGGCCCGCCGCCTACTCCACGGCGATCCCGCTCAAGGATGGCTCGATCGCCGTACTCTACGAGCGCGGCGACCAATCGCCCTACGAGCGGATTACGTTCACCATCGTGAAATGAGCGGGCAGGCCGGCTCCCCCGGTGAATTGACCTCTTCCTGTGTCGCGGTTTCTGTGCCGCGGGCGGCACAGGTACGGAATGCGCGCAACGCCGGCTATGGTTGACTGGAGTCGCAGCCGAGTGAGAAGCGCAAAGCTGCGCAGATTTCGCCCATCCGTGACGAACTCACACGGGCCACTCGCTTCCCCAAGCGCTGTTGAGAGATGGTAACCGCGTTGTGCATGTTCACGGCGCAAGGTGCCTTCATACCGTCCTCTTCACTCAGTACCACCTCGGATGGCACTCCGCGAATCGTAGACGTGATCGGGGCTACCGTCACGGTCGACAAATAGGCAATGGCGCTATCCCGTGTCAGTACGATCACCGGCCTCTTCTTGTCCGGCGGTGCAAACTGGTAAAGGCGGATGTCCCCTCTGGCTATTCCGCCGGCCACACCGCCTCCCCTTCCCAAACCAGCGCTTCAGCGTGTCTCTGTGGCTCGCTCGCATAGCCGTTGCGGTCACGCTCCTCTAGAGCTCGGATCTGCAATCTCCGGAGGTGTTCGCGAAGCGCATCGCGAATTAACGCTGAGCGGTTCTGCCTGGTACGATGCGCTGCCCGGTCGGCCGCCTGCAAGAGCTTCGTGTCGAGAACAACCTGAATCGTTTCCATATGTGGAATCTATTCCACAGTATACTCCATACCCATGGAACCGGCGGCATTGGGTCCCGACAAGTCGGTCAGCACCCGGTGGGCCAAGTTCTGTGAGTCTCACGACGCCAGTGCGTCCAACACCGCCTCACGGTTCTTGGCGATCACCGCCAGGTATGCGCGCGTCGTTGCGTCGGGCTTTCTCCGTCCTTGCTCCCATTCCTGTAGCGTTCTCGGATTTAGGCAAAACGCGCGCGCAAACTCCGCTTGCGACATGCCCGCCTTGGTCCGAATGCGCTTCACATCGACCTCGTCTGGCAGCACGATACGCCGTGTAGGCAGCCTCGTCTCACCCTTCACGTGGGCCAGAATCTCCTTGGCGCTCTGTTCCAACGCCATTCCGAGCTTGGTCCGCCCCTCGGTCCCCCTGTTCATCTTGTGCACGCCCATGATTGTCACCCTCCCTTTGCTGCTTTCTTGATCTGTGCCGCGAGTCTTGCGAGCACGTTCCGATCGGCCCCCGAAAGGGTCTCCTTTCGCGATTTGGCGTAAATCGCAGCCATATAGACCCGCCCCGGTTCGGCCAGGAAGAAATAAATCACGCGAAAGCCACCGCTTTTCCCCTTGCCTTGCCGAGCCCAGCGCGCCTTGCGAAAGCCGCCGGCGCCCGGAACGACTGGATGACCTTCCGGCGCGCAGGCAATGTAGAACTCCATCGCCATCTGCTCGTCCTCGTTCAGAAGTGACGAAACCTGAGATTCGTATCCCGACAGGCTTACGACTTCAGCGATCACGTTCTTCACTATACGGCATTGACGTACAGCCGGTCAACTGCCTTCAGGAAGGAGACGACTACCGCCCGACCTTCTTCATCGCCTGGTGGATGGCGTCGAACACGCGAGCCTCCACGCCGGGCGCGAACGGACCGGGCTGCCCGTAGTAGATCAGGTTGTCCACGGCTTCGTAGCCGCCTTCGCTCAATACCCGCTCCGACGGTATGTAACCCATCACCGCATTCGAGTACCCAGCCACGATCAAATGCTCGCCGGGGTACTCGCGTTGGACCCGCAGATCGTAATCCACCACGGCCTCGCCGCCGAGGGCGAGCAGTGTCAAGTCCTTGCCGAAGCGAATCGCTTGCACCGGGTAGGACACTTCGCGAACCGGATGTCCGCTGTCGATCGCCTCGATCATCCTCCGTGCCCGCCGCTCTAGCGAGCCGGACGCCTTGGGGTCCTTGAGGTCGGCCTCGTATTCCGCGCGCTGGCGCGGGGCGAATGGCAGGCTGGTCACCACGTAGGCGACGCGCAGCCGTCCGCCCACCGGCGAGAGCGAGCCCGCCAGCACGCGGCGCACCTCGCCGGCCAGCGCCTCGCCGTGCTGCTCCGCCAGCGCCAGCGTGTTGCGCGGGTTGGGATTCTGATCGCCGCCGCACAACTCCATGAACAGGGCGGTCGCCCCGGGGTAATCGATTTCCAGCCTCGCCTCGGCAAAGCCCGCATAGTCGCCGGTGATCTGGTAGAAGTCCCCGCCCAGGGTGGTGTTGTGGCAGGCGTAGGCGAACAGGATGGCGCGCAGGCGCCCATCCGGCCCGGATACCTTCAAAACCGGGACCTGGTGATCGCCGGGCCCGGACGGGTTGAGTCCGATCTTCACGCCGGTGGGCGTAGGCTCGCGCCGGTTGATGGCGAACCCCACCTCTCCGAAGCCATAACTCACCTCGGCCGGTGAAAGGTCGGCGATCGCCTTGCCAATCACCGACACCAGATCGTCCACCAGGCGAGCCGCGTACTCGCGAAGCTTGGCCTCTTCGGCGGGCGGCCCGTCGAACATGGTCGCTAACCCCGGCCAGACCACCGGTCCGGTGTGGGTGTGCGACGAATTCAACAGCAGATGGGCCCGCTCGATTGCAAACTGCCGCCGCGCGCGCTCCGCCACCTGCGCCGACACCTCGGCCGGCAGACCCACCAGGTCCGTGGTCACAATCACCATGCGTCCGCCCGACGCCGCCTCGATCGCGAGCGCCCGCGCCCACAGGTTTTGCCGTACGCCTTCGGACGGATGGTTCCGGCTGGCGTAGCCCGACATCCAGATGGGCCCCCGCGGCGTAATGTCCACCCGCGCGACGCCCGCGCGTACCCCGGCCGCTCCCAGCGGAACGGCGGCGAGAACCAACAGGAGAAGTGATTTCATAGCGCGCCGCCTATGCCTTGACGATTGCCGGGTGGACTTTGCGCACCGCCGCGATGGCATCGTCGGTGTCGCGCTGGGTGTACTTGGGGTTCATCAACACGCCGGCAAAGCGGCTGAGAATATCGATGGTGCGCGGGCAGCACTCGCGGCCGTAACGGATGGATTTCCCCCGCTCGGAGCTGAAACTGGGCCACCGCGGCGTCACCGTCACCTTTCGTTCGATTTCCGGCACGATAGGCAAAATCACTGAGCCGCCCGGAGCAGACACCGGTACGCCCTCGGCCTTCATGGCGTCGGCGTAACGCTGGCGATCTTCCTTGGTGCGAAATCCCAGGAAGATTCCCGTGCCGAGTTCGCCCGCGGGATCGGGCAGGTGCCGCGGATGCGCGCCGGGCAAATCGCCAATCCCGTCATACACGCGGCGCGCGTTGCGCCGCACATCGCCGATGATGGTGTCCAGCTTGCGCAATTGCGCCAGCAGCACGCCGCCGGTGAATTCGTTCATCCGGTAATTCAGCCCCGGGATGAAGCTTAACTTGGTGGGAAAGTCCTTGCGCACCGTGACATCGTGGAAGCGGCAGGCGCGTTCGAACAAATAGGGATCGCTGCTCACCAGCGCGCCGCCTTCTCCCGCCGTGATGGTCTTGGTCTGTTGCAGACTGTAGATTCCGATGTCGCCCATCGACCCCAGCGGCTTCCCTTTGTAACTGGCGCCCACGCTCTGGCTGGCATCCTCCAGGACTTTCAAGCCATGCTTGCGCGCGATGGCCAGGATCGGGTCCATGTCGGCCGGATTGCCCTGCAGGTGCACCGCCATGATCACCTTGGTTTGCGGCGTGATCAGCGGTTCGATTGCCTTGGGATCGATGTTGAACGATTCATCGATCTCGGCGAACACGGGCAGTGCGCCGGCCTGAATCACCGTGTTGTAGCAGGAGTACCACGTCCACGCGGGCAGAATCACTTCATCGCCCGGCCCCACTTCCAGCGCCGCCATGGCAACGTGCAAGGCGGCCGTTCCGGAAGTCACCGCCAGCGCGTATTTGGTTTGCATGCGCGCGCCCCACTCATTCTCCAAGAGGGCGACTTTCGATTTATCCAACGGATTGTAGAAGCGGAATGGATTGCGGCTTGCCAGCACTTCCTCGAGTTGCTGTTGTTCCTTGCCGTCGTAGTACTGCGGCCCCCAATTGAGGCCGCTCAGCGGCTTGGAGCGCACCGGCGCGCCGCCATCCACCGCCAGTTGTGGAGCGGCTTGCGCGCTCCCGATGGCAGCCGCGGCCGCGGCTGCCAGGAAATTTCTGCGATCCACCATATTGAGACCTCCTTAGTAAAACCGCACGTTGTCCAATTCCAACCAAACACTCGAACCGGCGGTTCCGGCCAGTTCGAAGAGTAGCGCTCGCGCGTCTTTGCCGTCCCAGGATCCGGTATTGGCCGCGCGACGCTGCAAACTCGTGAACGGAATCTTCACCGTCTGCCACTCCGCACCCGGAATGAATGGCGCGGCATAAGCATCGTTGTTGCGCACGTGGAACGTTTGCACCAGCAGCCGGCCCACCGCTTCGCCGCGCATGTCGAAAGAGATACCGGCACAGCAGGCGTCGGCCGGAGAGACTCCGCCCGGCGTCAGGGGAAATTCCACGCGCACGTACGGGCGATCTTTGTCGGCCAGTTGCGCCACTACCAGCAGCGCATGGTCGCCGCCGGCGCGCACCACGGGAAGCATCAGCATCGAAGAGTGGTCCACCCCGCTGTCGGTGCCGTTGACGCGTAAGGTGCTCGATGTCGTCGCTCTTGCCCCAATCGCCGCTCAGCCCGGTGGCTGCGGAGGCGGAGAGATGCGTGTGCAGGTCAAACAGGCCCGGCATCAGCGTCTGCCCGGCGGCGTCGATCACGCGGGCTCCGGCAGGGGCGGCTGCGTCGGGGGCCACGGCTTCGATCTTACCGCCAGATATCACCACCGTCAGAACGCGGGCCGGCGCTCCCGTGCCATCTACTACGCGGGCGCCGCGAATCACCACCGGCAGAGGCTGCGCCCACAGAGCTGCGGAAAAGAGCAGTACCGCAATCAGACGCTTCACGTCCGGATGTTATCACGTGGGGGTGGTGAGGGATGCGGGAATGACGATCACCGGTGGGGCAGGCGCTTTCGCCTGCCAACTTCTTGATCGTGCCCCAGGTTGGCAGGCGGGAGCTAGGAACTTGCAAAATAAACTGTCCGGAGATCTTGGCAGGCCCCGGACGGGTTCGGGGCGCGGGTTTCCGCCCCGAACCTGTTACTTAATCTACGCAGATATGCCAACCGCACG
>JBEKDV010000258.1:0-11124 GCA_050014175.1 Candidatus Solibacter sp.
ACTCACGGCGGCCGGTGAGAAGGCACTGCGTACTTATTGCGAGCAGATGAATAGCATCATGCAGGGGCAGCGGGAATCCGGACAGGCGAAGCGTGCGTAGGCCGTCTTCCGGTTCGACAGGCAGCTTGTGGACGTTATGTGGGTTAGCGGAAACTGACATCGGACCACCACACGGCACTCGTTGACGGTTCCATCATCTGCGATGGAACATCGGAGTTCTACAGTGCCTTGGATCAAAGCCATCCGAGGCAGGATCGGGTATTTCGTGAGAGCGACTAGGCGTTGGACCTGCCATGCGTCCTGCGCAAAGCAGCAACCCGCGACGAGGAGGACAGCAATAGCCGAGAGGCGCATCAGCCAATACTGTAGTCCCATGCGTGCCGGATGAAAAGTTATCGTACACTGGCCAACCCGCCCCGCCGATGGCAAGCTGGCGGATAGATCTTGTGACACGCCGTACAAGGCACAATGCCGTGCTGGCGGGAACCGAGACTAATCTTTGACCTGCTATGCTGGATTCGTGGACAAGATCGCACAGCCAATCGGGTCTTCTCAAACGGAGCGCATCGCCTCGCTTTCTTTCGAAGAATTGGCCGCTCAACAGGGTGTCACTCCAGTTGACAACTTCGAAACTCTGCTTGGCGTGCGGTTGCCCGAAGACGAATCGGCGGAGGAATTCGCCGCAAGCCTGCGCGAGTGGCGCCGAGAAGGTACCCGTCCCGGCGACTCGCAGTGAATGCCGCCATCGTTGACACAGACGTCGTGTCCTTGCTGTTCAAAGGAGACACTCGCGTGGCTGCCTACCGGCCCCACATCTCCGGTCGATTGCTCGGAATCTCCTTTATGACGCTCGCCGAGTTGGAGCGTTGGCCGCTCGAACGGGGTTGGGGCCAGGGGCGGAAGCTCGAACTGGCCCAACACTTGACAAGTTATGTTGTGCTGCCGGTCAGTCGCGAATTGTGTGGCAAATGGGCCGAGGTTTCTTTCGCCGCGAAGCGAAAAGGACGTCCGATACAAACAGCCGACGCCTGGATTGCAGCGAGCGCCCTCCATTATCAGGTTCCCCTGATTACCAACAATCGAGCCGATTATGCGGCAGTTGACAGTTTGGTGCTGCTTTCGGCATAGATTCCTCCCGCCCGTCCGCTTCGCGGGCGACTCGGAAGGATGGCAGAGGCTGACGTGGGTCGCCGGACGTGGGCAGGCTGAAGGCCTATGATGCTTGCCGTTCGAGACCCAGTTTCACTTTCCCATCGGGAAACACGGCGTACATTTCCAGCCGTCCGCCCATGGCTTCCACGAAGTTCTCCAGCGTACTGAGGTAGATATCCGTGCGTTGCTCCAGTTGTGAAACCGCCGCCTGCGTCATGTCAAGGGTCTTGGCGAGTTGTTGCTGCGTCAGGTGACGGGCGGCGCGCAGTTCGTGCAGCGGCATCTCTCTGAGATCCTCGTCGGCGAGGCGTCGGGCTTCGGCCCGAGCTTGCGGCGACATCTTAGCCCGAAGTTCACTGAACTTGGTCGTCTTTGGCATCGTCTTCCTCCTCGATCTCGGCAAGGTAGTTGTCGTAAAGCAGATCTGCCACCGGTACGTTTCTCTCGTACCAGCGGTCATCGCCAGTCTTGTCTCCGCCAAGTAGCAGCGGCGCCACGCGGCGAGGGTCGAAAATGTAGAGCACCCGGTAGGGGTGCTCCTGGTGTTGCACGCGCAGTTCGCGCATGGCGGAATGGCGCGAGCCCGTTACCTGGTGCTGTATGGAAAGGGGAGATGGGGGCCACGATCCTCCAGCAGCAAAACGGCCCTCTCAACGGATATGTGCTCGGCTTCAGTCAGTCCGTTCCACCAGGCTTTGAATTCATCCGTGACTTCGACGTCCCACGCGACAATCAGATTATAATGCAAAGCTAATATAAGTCAAAAGTTATAAGCCTGCCGGAACCGCGATCAGCGTGGCGACAGTGGCCATGCTTCTGCTTCGCAGGTGAACGGGCGTACCCGCCGATTCGCGGAGGGGTAGCCGCGGACCGATGCGGCTTCGGACGCAGCGGGTGCGGAGAGAGTAAAATCGAAAGCAGGAATGCCTGAGGTAACTCGATTCTTTGGGATAGTGGTTCGAATGTACTTCAGCGACCACAGTCCAGCACATTTCCATGCCGAATACGGCGAATACGAGGCCCTGGTTGAGATAGAGACGCTTTCCATCCTCAGGGGAGAACTCCCGAGGAGAGCCATGGCGTTGGTACTCGAATGGGCAGCACTTCATCGCCAGGAACTGAGAGCGGACTGGGAACGGGCTCGTGGTGGAACGCCTTTGGAATCCATCGCCCCACTAGACTGAGGAGGAGACATGAGACTGGTTCGTATCCGGGAAGCGAAGCCGCTGGGCAACTACCGCGTACAGCTCACACTGACCGACGGCCGCGTAGTCGAGAGAGATCTCGGACCGATGCTGGTAGGTCCGGTTTTTGCCGAGATCCGGAGCGACGAAGCACGGTTTAGGGAGATGGTTGTGGAAGGCGGCACTTTGGTTTGGCCTACCGGTGCCGACCTGTGCCCCGACGTTCTGATTTGGGGTGGCTTGCCGCCCGCAGATGAGGCTTCGGACGCAGCGTGAGCGTGACAGGCGGACCCAGAGGGTACCCCGGCCTGTCCCATCCCTCACACCGCGCACTCGCCGCGGCCCAGCTTCAGCGAATACGCTTCGTTATCGCCCCAATCCTGGTAGATGGCGGGGAAGAGTTCGGCGGGTTTGGCGAGATCGGCGGTCAGCTCGCGGAAGGTCTCGATCTTGTGGCGCAGCACGTAATCGCGAAAGCTTTCGCCCTCGGCGCGGTTGGCCTGGAAGTGGGCGATCACGCGCTGGACCGCTTCCGGCCCCAGGCGCGCGGGAATCGATTGCACGGCCAGGCCGAAGCGCATGATGCCCTGATCGTCATAACCGCCGCCCAGCAGCATCTGGTAATAAGGAATCTCGCGGCCGTCGATCTTGCGGGCGTTGCCGTAGAAGCCGAAGTCGGCGATCCAGTGATGGCCGCAGGCATTCGGGCAGCCGCTCGCCTTGATGGTGAGCCGCCGCACGCGCGGGTCGTCGTACTGCTGGACCGCCTCCTGCAGCGCGGCGCCCAGGTTCATCGTCTTGGTGATGCCCAGATTGCAGGTGTACGCTCCCGGGCAGGTGATCACGTCGGCGATCTCTCCGGCGCCACCCGCGCCCAGGGCGAGTTCCTGTAGGGCGGAGTGGACCTGCGGCAATCGCGCCAGCGGGACGAATGCCAGCAGCACGTTCTGGTTGATGGCCGTGCGCAACAGGCCGTCGCCGGCGGTCGCCGAGAGTTTGGCCAGGCCGCGCAACTGATCGGCGGTCAGATTGCCCTGATCGACGGTTACGGTGACGGCGGCGTACCCGGTCTGCTTCTGTTCTTTCACGTTGCTGGCGAGCCAGGCGTTGTAATGGGCATCGCCCGAAGCCGCCTGGTCGACCACCGGCAGCAGGGCGCCGTTGCCCAGCGGTTGCGGGTTCGATTGGTAGCCGCCGAAACCCTCGGGCACCATCCCGGGCCACTCGATGCCGCCGTTCTTCGCGATATCGTCGTACTCTTTGGCGATCTGCTCTTTCATCCAGGCGAGGCCGCGGTTGCGCATCACGAACTTCATGCGCGCCGTGTTCTTGTTCTTGCGGTTGCCGTACTGGTTGAAAACGCGGATGACCGCTTCGCACCAGTGGAGCAGTTGCTCCTCGGGGATGAACTCGTCGAACAATTGGGCCTCGGTGGGCAGGGGGCCGAGGCCGCCGCCGATGATCATGCGGAAGCCGCGCTTGCCGTCGCGGATCACGGCGCGCAGCCCGACATCGTTGATGGCGCCCTGGATGCAGTCCTGGTGCCCGCAGCCGTCGAAGGCGAATTTGAATTTGCGCGGCAGGTTTTGGGTGAGATCCTTGCGCAGGAAGGCGTAGGCCAGGCGCTGCGCGTAGGGGCGGACGTCGAAGACTTCGTCCTGCGCGATGCCGGCCCAGGCGCAGGCGGTGACGTTGCGGACGGTGTTGTAGCAGGCCTCGCGGTTGGTCAGCCCGACATCGGCCAGCAGGTGCATGAGGTCGGCCACCCGTTGCAGCGGGACGAAGTGATACTGGATGTTCTGCCGGGTGGTGAGGTGGCCGCGTCCGCCGCCGAACTCGTCGGCAATGCGCGCCAATTGGTTCACCTGGGGAGCGGTGAGCAACCCGCCGGGGATTTTGCAGCGCACCATCTGCACGCCGGCCTGGCGCTGCCCGTAGATGCCGTGTTTCAGGCGGTATGGACGGAAATCGGCCTCGGAAATCTCCCCAGCCAGGAAGGACAGCGCCTTGATCCGGAAAGTTTCGATCTCTTCCCGAACCGTTTGATCGTATTGATTCTCAAGCTTTTCCCGCTGAGAAAGGGATTCCTCGATGAATGTTGCCATAGTCGCCTACATCGGACAGCGATCAATCACCTGAATATACATAGAGATTATCCCATTTGGACTCTGAAGCGCAATAGCAGGCGCCGAAGAGGGCGTGCCGCTGCGTCAGCCGTTCAGGAAGGGCCAAAGGTGCGTGCTACCATGGCCGATGATGATTTCCGGAGCTGCGTCGGGGCGCCTATGGCTTGCGGCCGGCGCACTGCTGGTGGTCTTTTTTCTTCAGGTTTTTTTCGTCAGTCTGGCCAAGAGTCCGAGTTGGGATGAGCCGGGACACCTCGCCGCCGGTCTGACGTACCTGGAGACCGGAAACTTCCTCGTCAATCCGCAGCACCCCCCACTACTGAAAGAGCTGAGCGGGATGAGCTTGCTGCTTTCCGGAGCGCGCTTGCCGGAGGGCCCCCCGACGCGCGAGTTCTTGAAGGGGAACCCCGACTACCAGTGGATCGTAGGCAGCAAAATCCTGGTGACAGGCGATTTCGAGCGGAATCTGCTGCGTGCCCGCTTGCCGTTGATGCTGGTGGCGGTGATGCTGGCGGCGGTGCTGTTCGTTTGGGGCCGCCAGTTGGTTGGGGCGGCTGCCGCGCTGGGCGGGCTCTTCCTGTTCGCGCTGGATCCCACGGTGATCGCGCACGCGGGTTTTGTGACCATGGACGTGGGTTGCACCGCGTTCATGGTGCTGATGCTGTTCGCGGTTTGGAATTATGCGCAGCGTCCCAGCGCCCTGCGGTTGGCGCTCTGCGGGCTGGCCATCGGGGCCGCTCTGACGGCGAAGTTCACGGCCATTTTCCTGCTTCCCGTGGTGGGAGTGCTGCTGCTGGCGGCGGTACGCTGGGCGCCAGAGGAGGCCGGGGCCGGCGGCAAGCAGGTGACCGGGCCGGACGACTTATGCCCTTGCGGCAGCGGACGCAAACACAAGAACTGCCACGGAAAGGCGCGCCAGGATAAGGCCGCAATCCTGGCGGACTTCGAGTACATGCCCTACGCGCGCGCGGCGGGGGCGTTTCTACTGATGCTGGCCATCGCTCTGGTGGTGATCGAGGTGGTGTACGGCTTCCACGGCGGCATCGGGCGGTACATCGCGGGACTGCGCCTGGTGAACGCGGACCACGATGCCGACTACCTGTCATTCATGGCAGGACAACTGCGATACCGGTTTCCCAGCTACTTTGCCGTGGCGTACCTGCTGAAGGAGCCCATCGCGGCCCTGGTGCTGGCCGGCTTGGGCGTCTTCCAACTGCTTCGCGCGCGGGACATCGGCATATTGGCGAAGCTGTTTCTGTTGCTGCCGCCGGTGGTGCTGTTTACCATGCACAGCATGTTTGCCGGCGATCTGGGAATCCGCTACATCATCGGTGTGCTGCCGTTCACGTGCCTCGCCGGGGGGCTGGCGCTGGTGTGGCTGGTGCGCAGCGGGTCGATGGCCAAACGATTCGTGGCTGGAGTGCTCTGTGCGTGGTCGGTGGTGGCGGCGGTGGGAATTTATCCGGACCAGCTCTCCTACTTCAATGAAATGGCTTGTCTGGACGACCCCGGCAAGATCGGCCTGGACGGAGGCAGCCGGTGCGGAACCGAGTGGCTGGACGACAGCAATGTGGATTGGGGGCAAGGCTTGAAACAGTTGGGCGACTGGATGGACGTCAACGCCAAGGGACGGCCGATCCGGCTGGCGTACTTCGGGTCGTTCCCTCCTGAGGTCTATGGACTGCCACCGCAGAGCCAGAGTCTGACCGAGAAGGATTTGATGCAGGTCCCGGCGCCGGGCCTGTACGCGGTGAGCACACATTTGTACGCCCACACCAATGGCACAATCGATAAATTCCGCCAGGGCTCGGTGTGGATGCGCATTACCCAGCCTGTCGCGTTAGTGGGGCACGCCTACTTAATTTACGATATCCGCTGAGGCCGGCGCCGGCTTGCAGCCCCGCGATTCCTCAGGGAATGGGTTCGAACACCACGTAGGCGAACTGCTTCGAATCGGGCGACCAGGAGTTCACGTTGATGGTGCCCTGCCCGCCGAAGAATTTGGCCAGCACCTCCAGTTTCAGCGGTTTCAGTTTGTTGCCCGGGGTGGGCGCCAGGCGCAGCTCCACGCCCTCCAGTTTTTCGTTGTGGGTCTTGGTGCCCTTGGGGAAGGAGAACACCAGCATCCGCTTGCCATTGGGCGAGAGGTGCGGAAACCAGTTTTCCAGATCGTCGCTGGTCACCTGCTGGGCCTTGGCGTCGCCCGGGCCGCCGCCCTCGGCCGGAATGCGCCAGATTTCCCACTTGCCGGAGCGGTCGGAGTTGAAGTAGATCCACTTACCATCGGGGGAATACTCGGGGCCGTCATCGTAGGCGCCCTTGGAAGTGAGGCGCTGCTCGTCGCCGCCCGCCGCGGCGACGCGGAATAATTCGAACTTGCCATTGCGCTGGCCGACAAACGCCAGCCAACGGCCGTCGGGCGACCACCCGTGAAAGTAGCTGGGCGCTGCCGGCGTCATCAGCTTGGCGCCCGACCCATCGGCGTGGGCCAGCCAGACCTGCGACTGCCGCGACGCCGTGCTGGAAGCGGAAAAGGCCAGCCACTTGCCGTCGCGCGACAGATCGTGATCGTTGTTGGCGCGATGCCCGCCTTCGCCCAGCTCGATCTTTTCCAGTTTGGGCTCGCCCGCCGCGTGCACCGGAAGATGGTACAGGCTGCCTCCCGTATTGATGAGCAGAAACGAGCCGTCGCGCGACCAGTTGGGAGCTTCCACAATCTGGTCGGCCTGGTAGACCACGCGCGTGGAGCGCGCCGCCAGATCGTACACCGTTACCTTGCTGCGGTAGCGCTGCTGGGGTGCAGCGGGCGGGCGCTGCTCCAACCGGACATTGGAGAAGACGGCGGTTTCCAGAATGTTGGCGCCGCCGCCGGTCACGCGGTACGCCACATGGGCGGCGTCGTACTCGAAAGTGCCGGCCTTCGGCGTGACGCCAAGATCGCCGTGCAATTCAAAGACGGGCTGGGCGGCGGCTACGCCGGCCAGCAAGAGCGCCGCGGCGAGGGTGTGGTACAGGATTTTTGCGCGCATGGTCTGACTCCCCAGGTGATTGTAACGCCGCGCCGCGCCGCCGGGTGGGCAGGCGGACCCAGAGGGTACCCCGCCGGCCGCTTCCGCCGGCCGCCCTACCTATCGGGCAGCCGCGGCGCGCAACTGGCGCGTGATGCGGGCGAAGCGCTCCCCGAAACGGCGCGCCTCGGCGCGATCGCGATCGTTGATGCCCGGCGGTTTGCCTCCCGTCACCGCTTGCGGGCCGAGCGATCCGAAGCCTTCGTCGTTGACGCCGCCGACGATCACGAAGCGCATCGCCAGAAATGCGGCGATAACGGACATGCGCGCCATTTCCTGCCCGTTGGAAGGGCTGCCGGCCGTGCAGAATACGGCCGCCGTCCGGCCCTCTCCGTAGGTCGCGCCCGCTTTGCCCAGCGCCTCCCCCACGCGGTCGATGAAGCCCTTGGTTTCCGCCGAGAGATTTCCCCACTCCACCGGAGTTCCCAGCACGATGCCGTCGGCTTTCACGATGTCGTCGGCGGTGACCTCGGCTACCTTGCGCAGGACAATTTCGACACCCGCCACGGTCGCCGCGCCCTCGCGAACCGCGGCGGCCATTTTTTCCGTATTACCGGTCCGCGAGTGATAGGCGATCAGGATCCGCACCGTAGGCGCCGCGCCCGCCGCGGCAGCAATCAGGAGCGTGCATGCGAGGAAGCGGAGAATGAGGCGCGCCATGGTGAGTCTCTTTCTACTTCACGTTCCAGCCATCCACTTCCACCACCGGTTTCGCCTTTCCCAAATCCTTCGCCTGGTAAGTCGCGGCGATCTGGCGCGTCTGGCCGGGGAGCAGAGGGAAATAGTTGTCTTCCCAAAGGACCGGCAGCACCTCCTCGCCGTCCGTATCCTTCTTCACTTTGAGGTGCACGGCGAAAGCCAGCGACTTACTGGGATTCGTCACGGTGACGGTGGTCCAGTGGTCCGTGGAGTGCGACGCCACCTTCAATGTTACGGGCGGCAGGGTTTGGAGCGCCGTGTAATCGGCGAAGGTCTTAGTCGGCGTGGTATACCAGGTGCCCTTGTCCCATTGCAAGGTCTCCGGGGTGGTGGAGAACCAGTAGAAGTTTTCGCTGACGGTGTCGTTGGAGGGGTCTTCCAGTTTCAGGCTGAGGAACCAGGTGGCGCTGAGGTCCGCAATCTCCGGCAGCGTGAAGACGCGCGTGCTGCTGTCGGGTTCGGCATTCATCTTTGCCTCGCGCGAGAACTTCACGCTCATATCCAGGTTGTACGCCGTGGCCACCACCTTCATATTGGCGAAGGGCCGGTAGAACGAGTTGACCACCACGATGGAGCGGTCGTCGTAGGAATACTGCACGTGCAGCGGCTCGCAGGCTTTCTTGGCCCCGAAGTAAGAGCCGCCGGGGCGCAGGTACCAATCGTATAAGTGCCAGATCATACCGGGCCAGGCGTTATTCAGCATCCATTGGATGACGCCCGTGGAGGTGTACTTATTGCGGCCGAAGGCTTCGAACATGGCGCGATGGCCTTCGTAGGCCATCACCTGGGCCTTGCGCGCGTACTCCCCGGCGGATTTGGCAGGCCCGTAGCGCCTGGTGAGCGCCTCGGTGAAGACGCCGATATTCTTGAACTGGCCGCCGCCGGCATGATAGTCCCACTCGGAATTGATGGGCCAGAGTTTGTCAGGGGGCAGCATGCGGCGCAGGCTTTCGATGGGCGGCGGCGCGGGACCGGGGCTGGTTTCGGTATTGAAGCCGTGCGCCCCGCCGGCCTTGGTGTCGAGCAGCCAGTAGGACGGCGGGACATATTCGTAAGGACCGGTCATCTTGACGCCGGTATCGCCCGCCGGGGTCTTCTTGGCGGTGGCGGAAGATTGATACGGGTTGGGCCACTCGACATCCTTGATCACGTCCAGATAGAGTTGCTCGATTCTGGGCGGTGGAGGATTGTCGCTGCCGTAGAGCCAGTCGAACACGCTGGGGTGGCGCGCCAGGCGGCGTAGTTGATCGCGCAGGCTTTCGGCGGCCACAACCTCGTCTTCCTTGCCCCACTGCGCCCACTTCTCCCAGTGATCGCAGCAGCACCAGCCGGCGAGCACCAGGATGCCCATGCGGTCGCAGAGTTCCAGAAAGTGGTCGTCCTCCAGCTTCCCTTCGAAGCGCACGGCGTTGAGGTTCATGTCGCGGACGTAGCGCAGTTCGGCTTCCTGGCGTTCGGGCGAAGAGCGCAGCAGCATATCGAACGTGTAACCCGCGCCGCGGATCAGGATATTCTTGCCGTTGATGTGGAAGAGGCGATGGCCCAGGGCGTCGAGTTCGCTGGTGACTTCGCGGATGCCGAATTCGGTGTGGCTGGTGTCGCTGGGCATGCCCTTGTTCTGGCCGCTGGTCGCGAAGGCGAGGTCGAGCGGATAGAGGTTCTGCGGGCCCACCTGCGCCGGCCACCACAGACGCGGGTTGGCGACCTTGAGCGGGGCGAAGTGGATGACCTTGGTTTCGTGCGCGGCCAATTTCACGGGCTCGGAAAACTCCATGCGTTCGATCTTGCCCTTGAGCACGCCCTCGATGGGCTGCGCGGAAGCGTTCTTCAACTCGGCTCGGATGTTGAGCTGCGCGTCGCCGCCCGCGAGATGCGTGGTCACTACGGGAAAGCGTATGGCCACCGGCCCCGTGGCGCTGATCGAAACGTCGCGCCAGAGTCCCATGCCCTTGTCGGGAGGCAGCGGGTTCCAATCGACGAAGGTGATGGCGAGATCGCCGGGCTCGGGCGGGAAGATCTCGATGGCCAGGGCGTTGGTGTCACCGGGCTTCGCCGCGGCGGTGACGTCGAATTCAAAGAGACGCCAGGCGCCGGCGAGTCGATCGGAAGCCGCGATCTGCTTGCCGTTGAGCCAGACATTGGCGCGGAAGTTGATGCCGTCGAACCCCAGCCACAGCGTCTTGCCGCGATATTCCGCGGGCAGTTTGAACTCGGTGCGGAACCACCACGGTTTGTGGAAGGGGCTGTCGGCCGGCATGGGCGCGTTGGAGAAGTTGAACCCGACGGGGTAGCTGACGCCCGGCGCGGAGCGTAGGTTGGCGCCGAAATAGGGGTCGGGGTAGACGCGCGCCGCCACCAGCGCGCTGAACACCGTGGAGGGCAAGGTGGCCGGATACCAGGCGCGCGGCGGGCGGAATCCGGCAACGGAAAGTGCGGCGCCGCTTTCGCGCACGTCGGCCGAGGACTGGATGGCCCAGTTCTGCCGGAGCACCATTTTCGTCTCCCCAGCGGCGGCGGCCGTGCCGGCGAGGAGAGCGGCGAGGAAGAAGGACCGGTAGCGCATGGGAAAATTTCCTCCGCGAAAGAAAACTCCAGTGTAGTGGAATGCGCGCCTTGCGGGTCTTTGAGTGGAGCCTTCTCTAGCCGAGGGGCGGTCTTTTGGAAACCGACCATGTCGCGGCGATCAAGGTGGGGACGTAGAACATTCCCACCGAGAACGATGAGATCAGCACACCCGCGATGAGCAGTGCGAATGCCGCGACGCGTACCCATCGTTGCCGTGGGACCACCATCAGCGCCGCCGCGAACATGACAGCCTGAAGGATGATGACCCTGTCGGGGTAGTCCTGCGGGAGTGACCGCACGAAGAGGGTGACGAAGCCATCGGTCAGTGCC
>JBEKDV010000259.1:0-11120 GCA_050014175.1 Candidatus Solibacter sp.
CTGGGCTGGGGACAACTGCCATCCAACGTGGCGGCGCGGCCGGCGCGGCCGGCGCGGCCTGGCGAGACGATCATCTTTTACGGCACGGGTTTCGGCCCGACGAATCCACCGGTCTCGGCGTATCACCGGTTCTCGGGATCCGCGCCTTTGTCGAATTCGGCGCCGGTACGAGTGCAGATCGGCTCAGTGCAGGCACAGGCGAGTTACACCGGGTTAGTGGGAAACGGCCTTTATCAGATGAGCGTGGCGGTGCCCGATCTGAAGTAGTGGTATCGATGGGCGCGGAGGCGAGTCCCGGGGGCCGATATATTCCGGTGAAGCGGTGAGGAGTGCAGGAGGAAGAGTCCGAGCTTCGCTCGGATTTGGCAGGCGGAACCGAACCGCCTGCCCCACCAAAGAATGCCCCCATGAATGGGGTCATGGCAGCCCTGGAGGGCTACTCTACGAGGCTTTTTCCTGGGCGTAGGCGAGGTATTCTTCGTAGGGGCCCTTGAAGTCCTGGATTTTGCCGTGGTCGAAGTGCCAGATGCGGGTGGCGACTTCGTCGATGAGATCGTGATCGTGGGTGACGAGGAGGACGGTGCCTGGGTACTTCTGGAGGGAGAAGTTGAGGGCGTTGATGGCTTCGAGGTCGAGGTGATTGGTGGGTTCGTCGAGGACGAGGAAGTTGGGTTTCTGGAGCATGAGGCGGCAGAAGATGAGGCGGGCGGATTCGCCGCCGGAGAGGGCCTGGGTGGGCTTGAGGGCGTCGTCGCCGGAGAACAACATCTGGCCGAGGAGGCCGCGGAGCTCCTCCTGCGAGGCTTGCGGATCGAACTGATGCAGCCACTGGATGGCGGTCATGCCGCGGGTGATGGAATCGGTATGGTCCTGGGCGAAGTAGCCGACGGCGACTTCGTGGCCCCAGACGACGGTGCCGGTGTCGAGGGGGAAATCGCGGTCGGAATCTTCGATGTAGCCGGTGGCGGTGCGGACGAGGGACTTCAACAGGGTGGTTTTGCCGGCGCCGTTGCGGCCCATGAGGGCGATGCGCTCGCCGCGTGAGACGCTGGCGGTGAAGTTGTTGACCACCTTGCGGCCATCGTAGGATTTGGCGAGGGCTTTGATCTCCAGCGGATGGCGGCCGGAGGGGCGCTTCATTTCGAACTTGATATAGGGGCGTGCGATGTTACTGCGGGCGAGCTCGGAGGTTTGCAGGCGCTCGACTTCCTTCTTGCGGGAAGTGACCTGGCTGGAGCGGGTGCCGGCGGAAAAGCGGGCGATGAATTCGTTGAGCTGGGCGATTTTCTTTTCGCGCTGCTGGTTCTGGGCTTCGATACGCGAGCGAATCTGGGTTTTGGCGAGGACCATGTCGTCGTAGCCGCCGGTGTACATGATGACGGTTTCGTAATCGATATCGGCGACGTGGGTGCAGACGCTGTTGAGGAAGTGGCGGTCGTGGGAGATGACGATGAGGGCGCCCTGGTAGTAGGTGAGGTAATCCTGGAGCCAGTGGACGCTATCGAGATCGAGGTGGTTGGTGGGCTCGTCGAGGAGGAGGAGCGGGGGCGTGCCGAAGAGGGCCTGGGCGAGGAGGACGCGGACCTTCTGGCCGCCCTGTAGTTCGCCCATGGGGCGCTGGTGGAGCCCGTCTTCGACGCCGAGGCCATCGAGGAGGGTGGCGGCATCGCTTTCGGCGGTATAGCCGCCTTCTTCGCCCACGATGCCTTCGAGCTCGCCGAGGCGCATGCCGTCGTCGTCGGTGAGCTGGTCGTGGGGCTTGGCGTAGAGGATGTCGCGTTCGGCGAGGGCTTTCCAGAGGGGGGCATTGCCCATGATGACGGTGTCGATGACGCGGAACTGGTCGAAGGCAAACTGGTCCTGGCGGAGGACGCCGAACTTTTTGGGGCGAGTGATGGAGCCCTTAGTGGGTTCGATGTCGCCGGTGAGGATCTTCATCAGGGTGGACTTGCCGGCGCCGTTGGGACCGGTGACGGCGTAGCGTCTACCCGGCAGGAACGTGCAGGTGACGTCTTCGAACAGAGTTCGGGCGCCGAAGCGCATGGAGATATTGTTGAGGGAGAGCAAAGGTATCTACTATGATAGCGCACGCCGGGGGCGGGGAGTGGTCACGAGACAGTCACGAGAGAGTTTTGGAGAGGGAGGGAGTCGATTTGACGCGGAGGCGCGGAGACACAGAGAGAAGCGCAGAGAAGACAGTTTGAAGAAGATAGAATGCCCCCAGGAATGGGGTCATGGCAGCCTGAAAGGCTACTCTACAATCGAGGTATGGTGAAGCGCGCGGTTGTTGTTGGTGTTGCTTTGTGTTTCCGTCTGCCGGCCGAGGTTCATCCCATGACGCTACGGGAGGCGGTGGAGCGGGCGGTGCGGCAGAATCCGGATATCACGCTGGCGCGGCTGGACGAAGAGAACGCGCGGCACGGGGTGCAGGTGGCGAAGGACCCGTTCGTGCCGCGGCTCAATGTGGGCAGCGGTCTGGCGTACAGCAACGGGTTTCCGATGAGCATCGAAGGTTCGGCGCCGAGCGTGGTGCAGGCGCGGGCGTCGCAGTTTCTGTTCAATCGCCAGCAGAGTTACGCGGTGGCGCAGGCCAAGGAACAGGTGCGCGGCGCGGGCATGGATCTGGCGAGCAAGCGCGACGAGGTGGCTTACCGGACGGCGTCGCTGTACCTGGACGCGGAGCGGGCGGCGCGGGTGCTGACGCTGGCGCGCTAAGGATGCGGAGAGCCTGCAAACGGTGCTGGCGGCGACTGAGGCGCAGGTGAAGGAAGGGCGGGCGCTGCCGCTGGCGGAGAAGCAGGCGGCGCTCGCACTGGGACGGGCGCGGCAACTGGCGGAGGCGCTGGATGGCGATCAGGCCAACGCGGAGACGGCGCTCGCCATCGCGGTGGGGCTGTCGGCGGACGACCGGGTGCGTCCGGTGGCGGAGCAGCGGACGGTGGCGGAGCAGCGGACGGCGGCGGCGTTGCCGGAATCGGAAGAGCACGCGGTGGAGGCGGCGCTGGAGTCAAATAACGACTTGCGCAAACTGCAATCGCAGATCGCGGCGAAGGGGCTGGAAGTGCGCGGCGAGAAGGCGGCGCGGTGGCCGCGCGTGGACCTGGTGGCGCAGTACGGACTGTTCGCCAAATTCAACAACTACCAGGAGTACTTCAACGCGTTCAAGCGGAACAACGGGCAGATCGGGTTATCGTTCTCGGTGCCGGTGTTCAGCGGTCCGGGCATCAGGGCGCAGATGTCGCAGACGGAGACGGACATTACACACCTGAGGGTGCAGTTGAGCAGCGCGCGCAACCAGGTCAGCGCGGACTTACAGCAATCGTTCCGCGAAGTGAAGAAGGCGGAGATGGCGGCGGAGGTGGCGCGGCTGGATCTGGAGGTGGCGCGCGAGCAACTGAGCGTGGATCTGGCGCAGATGCAGGAGGGGCGGCTTACGCTGCGGCAAGTGGAAGAGGCGCGGGTGGCGGAGAACGGCAAGTGGATCGCGTTTTACGACGCGCAGTACGCGGTGGAGAAGGCGAGGTGGGGGGTGCTGCGGCTGACGGGGGAACTGGTGCCGGCGATCGAGGGGATGCCGTAGGGAGGGGAAGAAAAGGCGTCCGGGGAGAAGGCCAGGATGCTTAATCTAGTGAATGGCGGCGGCAGCGAGGGCGGGCTGGAGGGCGATTTCGTCGCCTTCCTGAATGCCGGAAGCGATGGCGGCCTGGGTGTTGGTGGTGCTGGCAATTTCCACTTCGCGAAGAACAAAGGCCTCGCCCTGCTTGACGTAGACGACCATCTTGCCGCCGGACTCGCTGAGGGCTTCGCGGGGCACGATGAGGCCGCCGGCGGGTTCCGAGGTGGCGACGTCGGCGCTGGCGGTGAGATCGGGGAGCACGCGCGGATCGACGGTCTCCAGGGCGACGCGCACGGCAACATTGCGCACATTGAAGTTGACGCGGCGTCCGGAGAGGGCGAGCGCGCCGACGGCCTGCACGCGGCCCTTGCAGACGATTTCGGGGAAGGCGTCGAAGCGCACGATAGCACGCTGGCCGAGGTGCACGATCTGGCTTTCCACCTGGTTCATGGTGGCATCGAGCTGCATGCTGGCCGGGTCTACGACGCGCATGAAGGGCTGGCCGGGAGCGAGGCGGTCGCCCACCTCGATCTGGTAGAGGTCGTTGCCGCGGTAGGCGGTCTGCATCACGACCATGCCGTCCATGGGCGAGCGGATACTGCAACGGCGGACGTCGAGGAGGTGCCGGTTGAGGTGGCGGTGGTCATAGTCGTTACTGAGCTCATAAAGCTTGAGGTCGGCAAGCTGGCGCTCCTCGGTGAGCGGAAGCTGCCTGACGGCTTCGTCGTAGGCTTCCTGGTATTCTTCGACGGCGAGGCGCAGAATCTCCTGGTTGATGGGGTTAGCGACGGGAGTGGCGCGCGCGTCCTGTTGGGCGCGTTCCCAGGTGGCCTTGGCGACGCGGAGCCCCTGGTTGAGGCCTTCCATTTGGGCCACGAGCTGGGCCTTGCGGCGTGCGATGTCGAGTTGGCCCTGGGAGACGGCGGCTTCCACGTCCACGAGGTGGTCCTGGATATCCTGGGTGTCGATCTGGGCGATGATCTGGCCCTGCTTCACATGGGTGCCGGAAGGGGCCAGAAAGGTCAGCGTCAATCCCCTGCCCTGGTCAGGCGACTGCAACACGGGGGCGCCGACGTTCATGAAGCGGCGGGCGCTGATGGAGCCGGCCAGGCGCAGCGTATTCCGGATGACGCCGCGGGTGGCGCGCACGGTGGAAAGGGAAGGCGCAGCCACGGTCTTCGGCGGCTGGGGCCGAAGGAACCAAGCGGCAGCCAGAACCATCAGCGACAGCAGGACATAAATCGGCCATCGGGGCGTGGATGCGGGCTGTTTGAGGGGTTTGGCGGGTGCGCTGGGCGGCTTCTCGGGTGCAATCCACGGCGAATTGAGAGATGCCGACATGAGAGGGGCCTGAACGCCTATTCTATATCAAGAGTTGCAGAACCTCGGGCGGGGCAACGTAACGTTGTGTAAAGGCGTTAACGCGGTGCGACTTACGGTGATTTCGGCGAGGCCTACCCGGTGGGCAGCTTGCCATCGGCGAGGAACGCGTTGAAGCGCCGGATGGCGCTGGTGTACTTGTGCAGGGCCGCGGAGTGGGCGGCGGCGATCTGCCGGGCGCGCAAGTTACCGTCGGGAGCGGGCAGCCCGGTGCCTTGGGCGACAAACAGGCGGAACTCCTGGCTGGCGCCGTAGTAAGCGGCGCGGGCGGCATCTAATTCAGCCTTCAGCGTGTCCTCGATTTTGTGCCGGACGGGGTCTTCCAGCGGACTGTCGAACGGGTCGTCGGACTGGACGGGCGGGGGCATAAAGCCGGCCTCCACCATCTGGCGCCGGACTTCCTGGTGTTGGTTCCAGAGGGCCCGAAAGCGCGCGCGGTTGCTTTCGATGTGGGCAGGCACCGGGGACGTACCGGACGGGTCGAAGGATCGCGCCCAGAGCGCCGGTTCCCCGGCGACCATTTCGCGGAGCTGCCGCAGGGTGCGCGAGCGCAACTCATTCAACGCCTCGAAGTCTGCCATGACGTGTCCTATGGTAACCCTTCGCACACGCCAGGACAAAACGGGAATTGAAGGAGGAAGTGCTCGAGTTGGGGAGAGAGAGTCGGAGAGGGACGGGTCCGGTTCACCGCAGAGACGCGGAGGAAGCGGAGTCCGAGCTTCGCTCGGATTGACAGGCTAAAGCCTGCCCCACCAAGAAATGCCCCCACGAATGGGGTCATGGCAGCCTGGAAGACTACGCTACACATGGCGCCCTCATGGTATGGCGGATCGCGGAAGGGGGGGACTAAGTCGACCCCTAGAATACGAGCTTGAGCGCCAACTGGATCTGTCGAGCCGGGAAGGAGGACGAAAAGACACCGAAACCGGAGCTATTCGACGAGAGCGTGCCGGGCGGCGCAAAATTGGTCTTATTCAGTAAATTGAAGGCTTCGGCGCGGAATTGCAGGGAGCGCGCTTCGGAGAGGATTGCGAAGTTCTTGTGCAATCCGAAATCCAGGTCATAGAACGCCGGGGAGCAAACGATATTGCGCGCCGCGTTGCCCCAGGGTTGGGTATAGCTCGGAACGCTGAAGGCCGCCGGGTTCAAGTAATAGATGGGGTTGCCGGTAGCGAGGTAAAGGGGTGCTCCGGTGAGGTTGGGGCGCGGCGTAGTGAGGGAACTCACGGAAGCCTGCGTGGTGGCGCTGTAAGTGACATTCAGGGGGAGACCGGACGTCATGGTGTTGATGACGTTGAGCCCCCATCCCCCGGCAACGATATCGAAAACGGGGTTGGCGATTTTGAAGCGCCGGTTCTTGCCGAAGGGCAAATCGTACAAAACCGATATGGTATCGTTGAGCGGCTGGTTGTAACTCGAAATACCTTTGTCGGCGGGAAGGTTGTAAAAGTTGCCGCGCGAGTTATCGCCGTCGTAGTTCTCCAGATGTCCCGGAGCGTTATCGATGGCTTTCGACCAGGTGAACGAATTGAGCAGATAGAAGCCTCTGCTGAAGCGTTTTTCGAGCTTGGTCTGGAGCGCGGTATAGGTTCCAAAGCCGCCGTTCCAGGAGATTTCAATGGTGTTGAAGTTGGTATAGGGGCGGCGGGCGGCGAGCGACAGGTTCTGGCCGAGTGCGTTGGGCAGCGCCTGATTTTCGTCGCCCAGAACGATCAGCCCGACGGAGTGGTTTCCGACATAGCCGACGTCGAGAACGAGGTCTTTGGCGATCTCGCGCTGGACGGTGAAATGCCAGGTCTGCACGTAGGGAGTCCGTTCATTCTCCGGGATGTAGCGCACCTGAGTGTTCAGAGGATTAAAAAAGGAAGGCGATGCGAAGTTGGCGGGAAAGCCCTGGGGGGTGGTGCGGAAGCAGGAACCGGCGAGAGTAGATCCCGAGGCGCAAATTCCCTGGGTGGGCACCTGATCGATAAACGCATCGACGATGTTTGGCCCGTTGTAGGCCAGCAGGTTTTCGCCGCCGAGGCGGTTGAACTGCGCATAACTGATGCCATAGCCGGCGCGGATGACCGTCTTAGAAGCCACCTGATACGCCAAACCAAGGC
The DNA here is from genome assembly GCA_050014175.1 of Candidatus Solibacter sp. Lineage (GTDB taxonomy): Bacteria > Acidobacteriota > Terriglobia > Bryobacterales > Bryobacteraceae > Solibacter. The sequence continues at coordinate 7,102 of JBEKDV010000259.1, forward strand.
GCGGCGCGAAGTTATGCCAATCCGGATGGACCAGCGCGCGCTGATACAGGCTGCCGTTGCCGGCGTAAATCAGAGCGTCGGCGGAAGGCAGGAAGTTAGACAGTTTGTTATCGCGTTCATACTGCGGGGTGGCGAATTCGTAGCGCAAGCCCAGGTTCAAGGTGAGCTTGTTGCCGACTTTCCAATCGTCCTGCACGTAGGTGAAGTACATGCGCTGGCGGAGATGAGCCACGGGGTTGTTATCGAGTTCGTAGTGATTATCAGCGCCGAAAATGAAATCGGCAACGCTATAGACCTGCTTCTGCACACCGGACAGGCTGTTCAAGGCGCTGGGGTTGGTGAAGTAAGCGGGATCGCTGAAGGAGCCGGTGTAGTTCTCGGTGCCGTATTGCGGGTGAAAATCGTTGACGGCGGTATCGATGAATTGAAACTCGAAGCCGGTCTTGACGCTGTGGCGGCCGACGATCTTAGTGAAGACGACTTTGGGATCGCCGACGAAGGGGTCCTGAAACTGCGGGTTGCTGGAGGAGCGGCCCCAGGCGGTAAGTCCGCCGTTCAGGCCGACGGTGAAGAGTCCGCCGGCGAGAGAAGGATCGGTAGGCTCGCCGGGGATATTAAATTGCGGGGTGCTCAAGCCCAGCGTCGGCGGGGTCTTGCCGGCAATGGTGTAAGCGACGCCGAGGCGGACTTCGAGGACCGAGGTGGGATTGATAGTCCAGGTGGCTCCGAGGACGGCCTGTTTGTTGAGGACACGGACGTTGCCGTTGTTGTTGCTGGTGCTCACGGGATTGGGAATGCTATCCGGGTTGAAGATATTGGTTTCGGCCTGGCTGTAGCGGGCAAAGAACGTGAGACGCTGGCTGAGGAAGTAATCGGCGCGGAAGTCGCCCTTGTTGTTGGACACGGTATCGGCGGGCGACGATTCGTAGTTATTGGAATTACCGGAAAGATTGGGCGCGGGCAGCGCGGAGAGAACGGCGGTGGCCAGCGGCGTAAAGGCGGATTGCGGAATTATACCGTTGGCATAGGGCGTGCCCGTGATGGGATTGGCGATGGCGACGCCGTAGGCGCTGAAATCGCCGTTGTCCATGGCGGTGGTGGGAAGGGTGGCGAACTGGACGGGGTGAGAGACGCGGCGAAAGCCTTCGTAATCGGCGAAGAAGAAGAGCTTGTCCTTCACGATGGGGCCGCCGAACGCGGCGCCAAACTGATTCTGGTTGTACGGGAGGCTGCCCCCGCCCACGGGTTTGAAGAATCCCTGGGCATTGAGAACCGTGTTGCGAAAGAACTCCCACGCCTCGCCGTGAAACTGATTGGTGCCGCTCTTGATGCTGGCGCTGATGACGGCGCCGGCGGCGCGGCCGAACTCGGCGCTGTAGTTGTTGGATTCGATTTTGAATTCGGCGAGCGAGTCCGGGTTGGCCTGAATCACCTGATTCGAGAAGCCCTGGTTACTGGTCCCGTAGGAGTTGTTGTCGACGCCATCGAGCATGAAATTGTTGAGCTCGCTGCGCTGGCCGTTGACGTTGAAGGAAGCGTCGCGGCTGGAGTCGGCTTGGGTTTCGAGCGCCGATTTGGCCACACCGGGCGATAGCAGGGTGAGATCGGCGTAGGCCCGTCCATTGAGCGGGAGCTCGCGGATCTGGGCCTGGCTGATGACCTGGCCGCGCGAGCTGGTTTCGGTTTCGAGAAGCGAGGCGGCATCGGTGACGGTTACCTCCGACGACGCCTGGCCCACTTTGAGGGCGAGATCGACGCGCTGGCGGGCGTTGGTGGTCAGTTCGAAAGAACTGGCTTCGGCCGTCTGGAAGCCGGCGGCTTCGGCCCGGACCTTATACCTGCCGAGATGCTGGTTGACAAACTCGTAGTTGCCAAGCCCATCGGTACGGGTGGAGACGGCAATGGCGGTGCCGACGTTCTCCAGCGTCACCTTGCAGTTCGGCACGACGGCGCCGGAGGTATCGCGAATGGTACCGAGGACGGTGGCCGCTTCGAACTGGCCGTAAAGAGCCGGTATGGCAATCGATAAGACAAGGGCATACAGACGGATGGCGCGCGGATAATTCATGTGTAAAATCCCCTCAGGGCGCATCATATCGCCAGATTCGGCCGGGGTCAAATCGCAATGCTACTGAAATGCTACCGTAATGCTGGCGCGCGCCAACGGGCTAGCCCATGACAATCTTATCCACGGCTTTGGCGAGACTCTTGAACTCCGCGCGGGAGACCGAATTGGGGGCATACTCGCAGACGGTGAGGCCGCTCATGACCGCCTCGGCGACCACGATGCGCTGGCCGATCGGGGGCAGCACCTTCTTCCCCATGTCCTCCAACGACGAGGAAAGGCCGCGTCCCAGGTTGGTGTTCATGAGCACCTTGGAAGGGACGAAGCGGATGCGCGGCCGCTTGGATCGCCTGGCGGCGCGCGCCTGAAGAGCCAGGGCGAGAGCTTCCTTCACGGAAAACAGATCCAAGGGAGAAGGTCCGCACGGCAGAAGAAGAAGGTCGGCGACGAGGGCGGCCTGGTAGATGGTATCGGGCATCCCCGGCGGGGTGTCGATGAGGACGATGTCGGCGCTCTTTTCCGCCGAGCGCGTCTGGGCGCGCAGCGCGTCGGCGTTGGCTTTCACTTTTTCGACACAACGCGAGAGCATTCCCTCGCCTTGGGCCGCCCAGGCAGCGAGGCTGTGCTGGGGGTCGGCATCCAGCACAATGACGCTGCGGCCCATGTCTTCGAATTCGGCAGCCAGGTTACCGACGATTGTCGATTTCCCAACGCCGCCTTTTCGTCCCGCCACCGCGATGATCGCCATAGAAATTACTATAGGGGGAAATCACGATTATCTCTTATCCGCGGGGTAAAAGGTTAAGCAGGCCATCCATGGCCCAGCCGGTGGGCAGCAGCAGGGCGGCGTGCTGCATCCAGGGCGGGGTCACCTCGATGGGCCACCAGCAGCCGCCCATGGCCGCCAGCAGGTTGGCCGCGATCACACCCGGCGCCAGGGCCTGGCTTTCATTTGCGCGCCAGGCTCGAAAACAACAGGCCGAGGGCGGCGCATGTCGCGGAACGCGGTGCGCCACTCCGGCGTGTGCTGGAACGAGCGCAACTAGGATCCGGCGATGCGCTGCAAATAGAACGCCGCTTCCACATTGGCCGACGCCACTTCGCGAATTACTCGCGGCATGAGCATTTGCTCCGGGTTGGTGACCAGCGTCCATTGTGCCGGCTGGTCGCGCATGACGGCGCGGTCGTACCCCTGGGGAACGATCAGGAGGGCCGAGCCATTGACTACGCGGTCGCAGAGGGATTCCGCCTCTTCCATGTAGTGGGTGGTGTAGAGCACGGTGGCGCCGTTGCGGGCCAGATCGCGCGTCAGTTCGAGCAGGCGGACGCGGCTCTGCGGATCGACGCCGACGGTGGGTTCGTCGAGGAGCAGGACTTTGGGGCGTTGGACGATGCCGCAGGCGAAATTGAGGCGGCGCTTCATGCCGCCGCTGAAGCGGGCCATGGGTTCGCGGGCGCGGTCGGCGAGGCCGGTCCACTCCAGGACTTCCTGTACGCGATCGCGGAGGGCGCGGCCGCGCATGCGGTGCGCGCCGCCCCAGTAGGCCAGGTTCTCGGCGGCGGAGAGATCGTCGTAGAGGGCGATTTCCTGCGGCACTACGCCGAGCGCCTGGCGGGCGCGGCGGCCGTCGGACGCCGTGTCGTGCCCCATCACGGAGACGCGGCCGGCGGTGGGTTTCGGCAGTCCGCAGAGGCACCTGATGCAGGTGGTCTTCCCCGCCCCATTGGGTCCCAGGAGGCCGAAGATCTCGCCGGGGTGCGCGGTGAAGGAGAGATCGTCCACCGCAACGACGCTGCCATAGGCGCACCGGAGCTTGGTGGAAGCCAGCCTATCCGAGCTGCGCTCGGATGCACAAGGCGGAGCCTTATATTATTTACTTTTAGTTTCTTTGTGCGCTGCGAAGATTTTCAGGCGGCCTGCGCCAGCAGTTGGTTGAACAGATGGAGGCTGGCT
>JBEKDV010000260.1:0-11094 GCA_050014175.1 Candidatus Solibacter sp.
GGTCGATGGCCGCGGTGATCAGCACCGCCCGGGCGCCCGCGTCCTTGGCGCCTGCAATGTCGTTGTGTTCGCGGTCGCCGACGTGAACGATCTCGTCGACACGGCATCCCGCCAGGTCCGCGGCCCGCTGGAACATCTCCGGAGCTGGCTTGGAGCGGCCCACCTCGTCGGAGAAGGCGAAAGCCGAAAACAAATCCAACAAGCCGTACCCCGCCAGCAGTTCGCGCAGGGCCCGCCCGGGTGAGAAAATGGCGTCCGATACTACCGCCAGGTGGTATCGCTGGTGGAGCAACCTGAGGGCCTCCGCGGCTCCGGGTACGAGGTCGGGACGCACGCCCAGCTCCATGTCTTCGTGCAACCGAACCAGCTCCTGGAACTCGCCTTCCGGCAATTCGCGGTTCAAACCGGCCAGCACCACGCGCAACCGCACCTCTACCGGCCAGGTGACGTGCTGGTTGTGCCACACCTGCCGGAAGGCCGCGTCCGCAGTGTCGTAGGCGCAGTCCACTAGCCCCCGCTCCAGGGGTGCATGACGAGCCAGAAATTGCCGCACCGAATCCCTACGTTCGACTCTTTTGGGCACAAGGCCCTGCCGGGCCCGCTTGGGTTCATCGGAATCATCGATAAACACCGTATCCCAAAGATCGAAACAGACCAATCTCACTCGATGCATTGCACCCTTCGACCCGGCGGGGCCTAAAAAATGGATAATTATTGTAGCACGGGGCTGAGAAAGTGTATAATTTGGCCGATAACCGGACTTGAGATCTTTTTAAGCCTTTGCTGCCGCGATCAGGCAACAACGAAAAGGGGTCGGCAACCATGTGTAAACATTGGAAACTCGCAGCTTTGCTGCTAACTGCGCCCTTGTTGTTATCGGCGCAATCCACATTCGGCACGATTCTGGGAACGGTCACGGATGCGAGCGGCGCAGTCGTGCCCCAGGCCAAAATCGTCATCACCAACCAGGGAGAGAACACTTCCCGCACCGTCTCGACGGATCTACAGGGGAACTTCGAGGCGTTGAACTTGAAGGCCGGCAGCTACACGGTGACGGCCGAGACAGGCGGCTTCAAGAGATTCAAAACTACCGGGCTGGAGTTGACGGCAAGGCAGACGTTGCGCGTCAACATCGTACTGGAACTGGGCCAGGTAACCGAAACCCTCAATGTCTCGGCGGCCGCGGCCGTGGTCACCACGGACAACGCCACCATCGCGTCGTCCTTGGGAACCCAGCAGGTGCTGGAACTGCCCGTCAACTATCGCGGCAGTGGAAGCACCAGCCCGCTCAGAGTTCTGGCCTACCAGCCAGGCGTGCAAAGCGATAACAGCTTCGGCTACGCGGTGCAGGGCGCGCTTCCATCCCAAACCGAAGTCTCGTTGGATGGGATTTCCACCGTCAGCACCGCCTCCAACGGTCCTCTCAGCCACCTGTTTCCCTCGGCCGACGGCATTGCCGAGATGAAAGTGCAAGGGGTAGGCAACAACGCCGAATTCGGGCAGGTGGGCGATATCTCCACTACGAGCCGCGGCGGCAGCAACGATTTCCACGGCGCCCTCTTCGAGTATCTGCAGAACCGGGCCTTCGACGCCACCGCGTTCGGATCTACCAGCAAGCCGCAAAAGACCGCCAACGATTTCGGCGGCAATCTGGGCGGCCGGCTGATTCGGAATCACACCTTTTTCTTCGTGGCCGTCGAAGATATGCAATACCAGACCGGATCGACCTTAACCCTCACGGTTCCCACCGCCCTCCAACGGGCCGGGAACTTCATCAACGAGGGCGTCACCGTCAAGGACCCGGGCACCGGCGTGCCGTACCCCAACGATCAGATTCCTAGCTCGCTGCTGAATCCGGTAACCCAGAAGGTGCTGCCTTTTTACCCGCTGCCTAACTTCGGCTCCACCACGGTTCAGAAGTCCTCCAACTACCGGACGAACGCCGCGAACCCGATCTCGTCCTGGCAAACCGACGCCCGCATCGACGAGATCCTGACCAGCAAGCAATCGATCTTCGGGAGGTTGAGCTGGAAGGACCAGAACACGACGTCTCCGATTGCCTTCGTGCTGCCGCCGAGCACTACCTACAACAACAGCCGCAGCGTGGTGATCTCGTACAACTATACGATCACCCCGGCCATACTGAACGAATTCCGCTTCGGGGTCAGCAACAACAACACCGCCACGGCTTATGGGTTCGATGGGAAATCGATCACGGGGACCTTCGGATTGCAGAACCTTCCCCCGCTCCCGTTTAACGGCATTACCGCTTTCGATTTCGGCGGGTCGACCTCGAATTTCGGTTACGATAAGGCCGGCTTCACGTTTTCTCACAATTACCAGTGGAACGACAACCTCACCTGGATCAAGGGGCGGCACACGCTGAAGTTCGGCGGGGATGCGCGCCGGCTGCGCGCGCAGACGGCTCTCACTTTTACCGGGAGTGACAATTACGGCACCTTCTCCTTCGATGGCCGTTACTCCGGCTCGGACGTTGCCGATTTCCTGTTGGGCATCCCCTGGGACTCCCAGTACGATTCGGTGAACCAGGACAACGATGGCATTGCCTGGGCATTCGGCGCCTACGCCCAGGACAGCTTCCAGGTGAACTCGAAGCTGACGCTGCAATATGGGCTGCGCTGGGAGTTGCATCCGCCGTTCTGGGATACCGGATCGGACATCACCAACTTCGACCGCTCGGTTCCGCTCACCGGCCGCGTGGTCGTCCCCGATACGCAACACGCGTTGGATATCACGGCTCCGGGCTTCCTGCTATCGATCAACGCCTGCCCGGCGCCGGCGTGGAATGGCATCCCTTGCACACCATTTCTGCAATCCAACGCGGCGGGCTGGCCAAGGACCCTGCGCTTCACCCAGTGGAAAGACTTCAACCCGCGCTTCGGGTTCGCCTACCGTCCGTTCAACGACACGAAGACCGTGATCCGCGGGGGCTTCGGACGCTACACGATGACCATCCTGGGCGACGTATTCTATTCGGTGACCGGCGTCAGCAGCTCCGATGTGCGCGAATTCTCCAACAACATCGTGAACGGCGTTCCCCTGTTCGTGTTGCCGCAGATCAACACCAATGGCACTGGAATCACATCGACGCCCTATGGCCAGGCGTACTTTGGCACGGCCAACGATCCGCACTTCAAAGACCCGTATTCGATCCAGTGGAGCATGAGTGGGGAACGCGACCTGGGATGGAACACCGGTCTCCGGGTCTCTTACATCGGGCTGCGCTCGGTGCAACTGCCCTGGGCTCCGGACTTGAACCAGCCGCTGCCCTCCACCACGCCGTATGCATCCCGGCCGCTAACGGATCGACCGTTCCCATACTGGGGGCGCATCTATACCCGGGACACGGGTGCTAACGCCATTTACAACTCGATGCAGACCGAGTTCACGCACCACGCCAAGAGCGGATTGACATTGAGTAGCGCCTGGACCTGGGCGAAGAATGTCGGCGACGCCGCGGGCCCTGCGCCGACAGGGTGGTCCGGAGATACCGGTGGCGGGCGCGTAACCAATTCGTCGTGCCGCCGCTGTGACAGGGGCAATATCACCTTTACGCGCCGCCACCGCTGGCTCACTTCGGCGGTCTACGACCTGCCGTTCGGAAGAGGCCGCAGTTTCGGGGCCCAGATGAGTCGAGTCGAGGACGCATTCGTGGGAGGCTGGCACTTAAGCGGCATCCTGGTGATACAGACTGGCCCCTACTTCAGCCCGACCATGAGCGGAGGAGATCCATCCGGCACCAATGCCCCTTCCCGTGGAACCCAAAGGCCGGATGCCGTCGGCACCGATCCGCTTCTTTCGAATCCAACCGCCAGCGATTACTGGAACATTGCTGCTTTTGTATGCCCGGGACGCATCCCTGGCGCTTCCAACCAGTACAACTGCAACACCAACATCGCCCGCTTCGGCAACGCCGGCGTGGGCACGCTGCTGGGCGCCGGAACGGTGAACCTGAATTCCGCGCTGGGCAAGGAATTCCGCATCAGGGAGAAGGCCAAGCTGAAATTCGAAGCGTCTTACACCGATGTCATGAATCACATCAATCTGGCGGACCCCGGCACCAACATCACCAGCATCAGCTTCGGCGTAATTACCAGCGCGCGCGGCGCCGATAGCGGCGGCAACCGCGTGGGCTCATTCGCGCTACGGCTCGAGTTCTGAGCGAATGCTCTCCCTCGACGACCTGCGCCGGTCGGTGGACGATGGGCGGATCGACACCGTTCTCTTAACGTTCACCGACCTGTACGGGCGTCCTCTGGGCAAGCGCCTGGACGCCCACTTCTTTCTGGAAAACGCCCAGCAGGGCACGCACGCGTGCGACTACCTGCTGACCGTGGACATGAACATGGACCCGGTGCCCGGTTACCGGCTGGCGAGCTGGGAACGCGGTTACGGCGATTTCCACATGGTTCCCGACCTGGCCACTTTGCGCGTCGCGAGCTGGCTCGACAAAACCGCGCTGGTGTTGTGCGACCTGGCCCCGCGCGACTCGTCTACGCTGCTGGCCGAGGCGCCGCGCTCCATTCTGCGCCGGCAGGTGGAACGCGCCGCGGCCATGGGGTTCCAGGCGATGGCCGGTTCGGAACTGGAGTACTACAGCTTCCACCAATCCTACCGGCAGGCGGCCGCGGGCGGGTATGCCTCCCTCGAGCCTGCCGGATGGTACCTGGAGGATTACCACGTCCTGCAGGGCACGCGCGAGGAAGCCCTGAACGGCGCCGTGCGGCGACACCTCACGCAGTCGGGCGTCCCGGTGGAATGTTCCAAGGGCGAATGGGGCAAAGGGCAGCACGAACTGAACCTGCGGTACGGCGATGCGCTCACCATGGCGGACCGCCACGTTATCTTTAAACAATGCCTCAAGGAGGTCGCCGACCGGTTGGGAATAAGCGCCACCTTCATGGCCAAATTCGATTCGGCCCAAGCCGGTTCGAGCTGCCACCTCCACCTGAGTCTGTGGAGGGATGGCCGGAGCGTCATGGAAGGCCCGCACCAGCTTGGTCCCGTCCGGTGCAGCGAAGTATTCCGGTGGTTTCTCGGCGGCTGGATTGCGCACGTCCCGGAATTCATGGTGTTCTATGCGCCCACGGTGAATTCCTACAAGCGTTACCGCTCGGGATCGTGGGCGCCCACCCGGCTGGCGTGGAGCTACGATAATCGCACGGCCAGCTTTCGGGTGGTGGGCAAAGGCCAGAGCCTGCGCATCGAGTGCCGCATTCCGGGCGCCGACTGCAACCCGTATCTCTGCTTCGCGGCCGCGCTGGCCTCCGGCCTGGATGGGATCGACCGGCGGACGGAGCCGCCGCCGATCTTCCAAGGCGATATGTACGCGGCCAGGGCTCTTCCGGCCATTCCGGCGACGCTGCGCGATGCGATTGCGTGCTTCGAGTCGTCCGGGTTCGTCCGCCAGGCGCTCGGCGCCGAGGTGGCGGAACATTATTCCCACTTCTATCGAACGGAGCACGACGCTTATGATGCCGCGGTCACCGATTGGGAGCGCAAGCGCTATTTCGAACAAATCTGACCGGCAAGCCGAAGCCGCACCGCCGGCCTCAGCCCGGCCACGGGGGCGGTCAATGCTGGCCACGGCGCTGGCCGCGGGCGGCCTTTTATGGGCCTTTCCCCGGTTCCAACTTTTGGCCGCCGACTACGCCGCGCCCGCCGGCGTGCGCTCCGCCCTTCGGAGGCCCGGCGGGGAGAGCATCCTTCCGGGCGGCCGTCTCGTGTCTTCCCTCGGCCGGCAATACGTCACCGGACCGGGACCGTTCGGCCTGGCGATCAGCCCCGACGGCGACCTGGTAGTTTCGGCCAATGGAGGGCCCGACCGCTACTCCATGACCATTCTCCGAAGAGAAAACGGCGCCTGGAACGTCCGCCAGTTGGTGGCTCCGCAGAAACGCAGGGAACCGGCCGCCGAGCCAGAGGAGGATGACTGGCACAGCGTCTTCATGGGCCTCGCCTTCAACGGCGAGGACGAGCTTTACGCCTCGGAAGGCGACTCCGGCCGCGTTCGCCTGATCGACCCGCGAAGCGGAGCCAGGAAGCACGTATTCAATTTGAACCAGGGTGGATTCGAGGACAGCTACACGGGAGACCTGGCGCTGGACCGCGCGCGCGGCATGCTCTACGTGGTGGACCAGGCCAACTTCCGATTGGTGGTTATCGACACGCGCAAGCGCCGGATTCTGGCATCGCTGCGACTCGGCCGGCTGCCGTTCTCCATTGCCCTCTCGGGCGACGGACGAAAGGCGTATGTCACCAACATCGGCATGTTCGAGTATAAACCGGTGCCTGGCGCCACTCGAAAAGGGGCGGTGGAGACGGGCCTGCCGTTCCCCGCTTTTGGCTTTCCCTCGCCCGAATCGGCGGCCGGAGCGCGCCGCGATACGGTCAACGGGCCCGTCGATGTGCCCGGCCTGGGCGACCCGAACGTGCCCGAATCCAACTCCCTGGCGGTGATCGACCTGGGCCGGCCGGCGGCACCGAAACTGCAAGCGCTCGTCCGCACCGGCCTGCCGTTCGGAGAAGGCAGCCTGGGGGGCAGCAGCCCGTCGGGAGTGGCGGTGGCCGGCGAATCCGTCTTCGTGAGCAACGGGAACAACGATTCCGTCACGGTGGTGGACGCGCGCACCAATCGTGTGCGAACCACCATCCCGATCCGCGTCCCCGGCCTGGAGCAACTGCGCGGCGTCTTGCCCATCGGACTGACCTGGTACGCCCCCGCGCAGTGGCTGTTAGTGGCCGAGGCGGGCATCAACGCGATCGGCGTCATCGACACCCGAGAGATGAAGCTGATCGGCCATCTGCCAGCCGGCTGGTTCCCCACCCGCGCGGCGGTCGATGGCGGCACGATGTACGTGGTCAACGCCAAGGGCGACGGCACCGGGCCCAACAGCGATCCGACCGTCCAGGACACCTTCCAGGGCAGCTTCCGGCGCGGCTCGATCTCGGTTTTCCCGGTCCCCAAGGCGGAGGAGCTCGGCGCGCTCACGGATCGGGTCATGCGCAATGCCGGCTTCACCCCATCCCAGGCGGCGGCGACGGCGCTGCCCGCAGGCATCCGCCACGTGGTCCTCATCGTCAAGGAGAACCGCACCTTCGATGAAATGTTCGGCGATATCGCGAACGCCTCCAATGGACCGGTGGCGGGCGCCGCCGCCCTGGCGCGCTTCGGCCTTAACGCCACGGTGTCCCCGGATCGCCGCTCGCAGCCCCCGCCACCCGTCCTGAAGAACGTCAACGTCAGCCCGAACCACCACGAACTGGCCAGCCGCTTCGCATTCAGCGACAACTTCTATGCCGATTCCGAGGTCAGCGTGGATGGCCACCATTGGCTGGCCGGGTCGTACCCCAATGCCTGGACCGAAAGCTCGCTGATGGCCTCCTACGGAGGGGAGAAAGAATTCCGCTTCCCGACCAAGGCGCCCGGGCGGCTGTCCTTCGCGCAATCCAATTCGTCGGTGCATCCGGAGGAGCAACTCGAGGCCGGCGCCATCTGGCATCACCTCGACCGGCACGGCATCTCGTTCCGCAACTATGGCGAGGGCTTCGAATTGGCGGGTGTGGAGGAGGAGCCAGGCATGAAGCCCACCGGGGCGCGCTATCTTACCAACGTGCCCATGCCCGAGCCGCTTTACCGCAACACCTCGCGCGAGTACCCGCAGTTCAACACCAATATTCCCGACCAGTACCGCGCCTCGCAATTCATCTCCGAGGTTCGGCGGAAGTATGTGGATGGCGGCGAGCCGTTCCCGCAATTCATCTACATTCACCTGCCCCAGGACCACACGGCCCGGGTGCGCCCAAAGGACGGATATCCTTACATGGCGTCCTACATCGCCGATAACGACTACGCGCTGGGTCGCATCGTGGAGTTTCTCTCGCAGACGCCCTGGTGGCGTGAGATGGCCATTTTCGTCACGGAAGACGATGCGCAGAGCGGTGTAGACCACGTCGATTCGCACCGCACCGTGCTGATGGCGGTGGGCCCCTACGCGCGCAAAAACTACGCGTCGCACGTGAATTCCAGCTTTCCGGGCCTGTTGAAGACGATCTTCCGCCTGCTGGGGCTGCCACCCTTGAACCTGTTCGATGCGGCCGCGTCGGATTTAAGCGACTGCTTCGGCGGCGAACCGGATTTCGCGCCCTACCGCGTGCTGCCCATCGATCCTGCCCTCTTCGACCCAGCCAAGGTGAAGGACCCGCTTGACCCGGCGCCCGACAGCCCGCGCATGGACGACCCACGCTTCCTCCGCGAACAGCACGAGGCGCGCGGCAGGAGATAGCGAAGATTCCTGCCCCCGGGCGGGCAAATGGCGGTGCCGGTGTTTCAGCGCGTAGCCGGCCGTCCCAGGACAGTGCTCTGGGGTTCTGTGGCCGCAGGAAAAGACGGCTCGAAAGCTTGTAGCGGAAGCTGACGCCGAACGGTTTGGGTGCTTTCTTTGTCGGCATCGGACGAGTTCCTCCTTGGGATGAGCAGGTACCCTGTTTCCGGAGGTCGGGATAGCGCAGGGACAACGGCGGCATAAGCCGGAACAGCCGGGACAGCAGGAAATAGTGGAGGTAGTGGAGTAGGCGATCGTTTTATGCTGTTTACCTTGTGCGCCGAGAATAACAGACAACGGCGAGACCTGCGAAGCGGCGCATCTCGAGGAGGGTAACACAACGAGTGCGTCGTCTTGCAAGGCGATTCCTGCCAATAAACCCCTTACCATTGAGCAAACACGAGAAGCCGACCCTCGACGGGCAGCTTTGTCGCGCGGAGGATGAGGGAATGCCACTGCGGACACTGGTATTGCTTGATGTCCCTGCCGCCAAGAGGTAAGGTTCACCTGGCTACCGATATTCCGCAATATCGGCACCAGCTTGCCGTGCCCGATTTGCTTTCTCCCCCCAACCTCGGTCGGTGGTCTGGTCGGCGATTTGGCACTTTTTGGCACTTAATGGCACGCTCTGGAGCAAAATCCGGGCGCATACACGGAGAGGCCCTCGCGCCGTCGATCGCCCAGGAGGAACGCGGAAGAAGCCGCGGAGTACCGGAATTGTGATCGCCCCGCAGCCAAAACCGTCAAAAGTCAGCGAAATATTTGTAGAAAGTTCGTTCAAAAACGCGTTCGTTCGTCCAATATTCCTCAAAACTTCGCCAAATGGGGGGACTTCTATCGTGCTCGCGCCAGAGCTAACCTCTGTCTCGTGAGGAGGTTTTATGTCGGAAAGTTATTTTAGGAGTGGGCAGGTCGCCAAGCAGTTGGGCGTTTCTTCGTACCACGTCCGGCGCCTATGCGAAGTGGGCGAGATCAACGCCGATCTTACCGCTGGCCAACAGTGGCGGATTCCGCAATCCGAAGTCGCCCGACTCCGCCGAGAGGGAATACCGGACATTCCCGTCGAATCGGATGATGGACCGGACGAATCTCCGTCCGCGTCGTGCCGCGAGGAGGCCCCGGGCGAACCGCCGGCAGGACTCCAGGCGGCCCCCTCCGACGAGGTGATCGGGGCAGCCGAGGAAGTCAAGATCGTGGAAAGCCGCTTGCAAAAACGACGGCTTGAAAAGCAGGCCGAGGAGTTGGAGGATTGGTTCCGCGACCGGAATCGTCGGCAGGCCGCCCAAGAAACCGCGGAACGGCAGAAGGCCGAGGGCGCGCAAGCCGAGCAACGCCGCCGGAAATGGCTCGACGCCTGGATTCAGTACGCCCTCAATTCCCGGCCCTACGACGCCCCACGGGAAACCGAGCTGGAGATCCACCAAGCTGTGCAGACTGCGCTGGCGAGTGTCCACCCGGATCAGCCGCGGCAAACCACGCAACGCCTGGTAGATGCCGCTGTCGCAAAGCTATTGCGGCCGTGGAAGCGAAAGAAGGAAATCCGCGGTGCACTCGAATCGGCGCTCAACAGACTGTCTTGGGATGTCACCCATCGACCGGAGTGGGCTGGGCTGAAACAGCGAGCCTTAGAGTCCGCGGCCGCTGCCATCGGCAAACTGCCAGCAGATGCCAGCAGTAGCGAGATGGAAGAGGTCGCCCGGCTCGCCGTGGAACCGATGGCTAAGGAATATGCGCACTGGCAGAACTGCCAAAACCTGGCCACGTGGATCATACTGACGGGCGGAACCTTTGCTGACCAGCAGGAAGCCCGCCAAGCGGTGAGTGAGGCACTGGCCCAGTTGCCCGTAGGCACGTCGCAAAAGGAGCTGGAGAAAGCTAAGGAAGCCGTCTTGGAGCGGTACCGCGCGGGCATCCAGAAGCGCAAAGCCGGGGCCCAGGAGCGCGAGGAGCAGGCTCGAAGGGAGAGCGAGAGAGCGCGGCAGCGTGCCAACGTGGAGTGGCGGGTTGATCGGCGGCTATCATCCCACCTTGGGGAATACATTCGCGAGTTGGGGGAGGACGAGATTGAGTTCGAGGATGTGGTCGACCGTTGGGAATTGGAGAACGACCTCAAGAATCGGATACGTCCGATCCTGATCTCAGATGTCCTGCAAAATCCCGAGATGTCGGACCGGGATATCGACGGACGGATCGAGGAGTTGGTGGAGAAACATGTGGGGGAGTTTCTGGAGGCTGAGTGAAATCAGACCCTCAAATTGTCTTGGCCAGACGAGGAGCCTACTGCGCGATTACACTGTATTAAGTGGCTGACCGGAAATTCGATTTAGTCGAAACGATATCGAACTTGCTCAAGAGAATTGAGGAGGGACGACAGACCCTAAGAGCCCAGGGCGGCATCTTCGAGGAGTTCAGGAGTGCTGTGGAACGCCGAGAGCGCGCCTCTGAGTTATGGAGGGTGTCGATGAGCGCTCCTCTGCCAGAAGGGGAACCCGCGCGTGGCGAAGCCGAACGGGAACGCGAAAGCCTGAAGTTTGAGTATGAAAGGCTGAACAAGGAATCGACCAGCCTCTTTCACAAACAGGGGGAGATAGTCGCTTTTGTGGGGCCGTTCGCAAATGATGTGGCGCTGCTATACATCCGCGCATAATTAAAGGGACATGTGACGGGCAAATGTGGCATACTGACAGGTACGGACTGCCATGTTGCCGCGCCTCCTGCATCTGCATCCAGCGACTTGCCGCCGCTTAAC
>JBEKDV010000261.1:0-11088 GCA_050014175.1 Candidatus Solibacter sp.
CTTCGCCGTACGCCTCGCGACGCACCACGCAAGACTCGAGGTCGGAATAGAGTCGCTGCTCCTTTCCCGTAGGGCTCTTTCATCCCCTACAACATGCCGGTTTATCCCGGCGCACTCGCAACTCTGCTTCCCGGCCGCGCGTACAAACCGCGTCATCGACCGGGCCACGTGGTCGAGAACGGTGATCCACTCCACGAGATGCTCTTCGCCGCGGGGTGTGAGGCAATAGACTCTTTTTGCCGGCCCTTTGCCGGAGACATCCCACTCAGAAGAGACGCAGCCGTTCTGCTCCAGTTGCCTTAAAGTCTTGTAAAGGGCGGCAGCTTCGATGGACGCATCGGTTAAGGCGTGTTCCCGCAACTCCGCCGCAAGCTCATATCCATACGATCGCCCCTTCTTTTGGAGCAAAAACAGCACTACTGGCTCGACGAATCGGTACAAATTGCCCATCGCGCACGTACATGGGTGCTCGGCGCCATGGCGCGGACAGGTTCGACGCGGCATTGTTAGCGGATTCCCCCTTGCGCCAGAATAACAGCTATGTCAATATAGATGCAACTTGAATCTAGTGCCGTGTATCCATTGAAACGACCTGCTTCGAGCCGTAGTCAAAGCGAGGTGCCGATATGGAACATCCGATTCCGAATGCCGTTTTCCTGCTCTCCTGTCTACTAGTCTCACCCGCAGCCGCCCACGACTGTTGGGGTGGCCACCATTGCGGAGGTGACTGGAATTGCGATCATCACGGTAGCCGCAGTGCTGTGCAATCGCCGCGGAGCGTGTCCCCTTCGCACGCTGCGACGGCCCCAAGAGTCGTCGATGGGACAATTTCAGAGATCATCTATTTGCCGGGAGCTACCGCCGATAGCGCAATGGTCGAGGCCCGCGTGGTCGCCGACGCACGGGCCACCCTGGTACGGCTGGCGCCAGTTGGCTTACTCAAACAGAGCCAGCTCGTGCTCAGGGAAGGCGATACGGTCTCAGTGACAGGATTTGATGTCAGTGGAATGGATGGAGATCTGGTAGTGGCGATCGAGATCCGCAAAGCCGACAAGCGCGTCGTCCTGAGGGATCCGCGTGGCCGCCCGGTCTGGTAAAGCAGATGGCGGCCGAACCCAGCCAGGCTCGCGCCTACAATCTGTGTTCCCAAAGCTCAATTCTCCGGAAAAGGGCGATCGCGTTAACGTGGAGCCCGCACAGAGCTGTCGGCTGAACCTGTCCGCCACTCAGACCGATACCCGTTGGGGACTGTGACGTGCTCTCCTGAAAAACGAAATAGCCCTGAGTTGTCTTCTCCCTGCAGAGGCAACAGAATCTCCACACCTTTCTTCCCTTTCTTTCTTCCCTCCGCCAGCACGCGTGTCCAATCCCGTTCCACGGCAAAGGCTACTCTGGCCCCATGGACCCACAGCGCTTCCGGCTTAAGCACAACCACCACCTCCGGATGTCGATCAAAGCTCTGTACCCGCAGTAAATGGCCCTCTACCACCGTGCCCTTGGGCGCCAGCACCTTGCCTCTGCCGTCGCGAATTGCATCGATGAGCTTGGCGGAAAAAGGATCTCCCGCCGCCGCGGTGTCGGTTTGAATCGGCGCCGTCAGCCCAAACGAGAATGGCAAGCCGGTCGGCAAGGAGAGCACCTTCGCGGATGCGCTCTTCGTACCTTCCTTTGTCAGCGGTTCGGAGTCGGGTGAAAAGGTGACCGTCGATTCGCCCCGAAACTCCCGGCAATTCGTAAATCCTGTCGTGTTCTCCGTCTCCTCGGCATTCGGGTAGATAAAACGCTGCCGCGCCTGTTTCGGCAAAAGGAATTGCCCGTCGCCAATCTGCACCCGCGTGACGTCCATCGTGGTGGTCGACATGCACACACCAGCGACCAACGGCACTTCTCCGGTGGTCATCGTTATCCGGACCATGTCAGCCGTCTCCGCATCTACCTGGAAGGTCCCGCTGTAGGCGATTCGCACCCATGAATTGGCGGCTTTCATCGAGTAGTGGCTGGCGGACTTCGCCACCTGAAACGAGTACTCCATCACGGTTCGATTGTGGTCCGTTATGGTTCTCTCGAACCTGAACCTCTTGGCATCCTCCTGAAAAACAACGGATACAATTCCTCCGAAGCTGCCGGTGCCGATCGGTCCGTAGCGCACCACGTGATCGATTTCGGCGTCTTCGAACCGGCTTGCACCAGACCACGAGTAGATCTCGCCCCTGTTCGCCATCGTCACATCCAGGCGCAATCGGTCGGATGAGTACTTGCGCAGCACCAGATCCGGCGTTGGGTGCCGCCGCTGCTCCAGCAACACACTGCACGCGCGCGGCAGCGATACTGCCGCCGGCTCAAAGTAATCCCGGTTCACCGTTTCCACGCAAGTGTAATTTGGAATTGCCTGCGCGCTGGCCAGCGCCTTCTGGGTGGCCCGCATGAGCACCTCAGTCGGATCGTATTCCGCCCCCGCCGCTAGGCCGATGGCACAGGCGAACATCAGTGCGTCGCGCATAAGGCTAAGGCTGGGCGGTAAACCACTCCGTCCGGAAGCCGCTCTCCAGCACCTCCCGCCCGCCCGGAAGGTGAAACACGCCGTAGCGGCTCTCGCTGGGCAGCGGTAATTCGATCTCCATCCCCCTGCTTCGCAGCACCTTGCCCACGCCGGTTCTCAGATCTCCCGGCCGCCGGTTCGGCAGCAGAAAAAGAGGCACCGTCACGCCGCCGGCCTGGACCGCTTCCCACCGCAACGCGACCGTGTGCTCCATACCCCGCGCATGACCGGTCTCCACGCGCATGAGCCGTCCCTGGACGGCTGCCCCTTCCGCAACCAGCGTTTTCTGCCGGTCATCGCGAATCGGTTTGGCCAACCGCCCTTCGATTGCGTCGCCGGCAGCCGCCTGGCCGAATCGAACAACAGTGACCAGGTCCACAGTGACCGGCAAGCCCAAGGGCAGACCCAGCGCCGTCGCCGGAATGCCAGGTTGCCCTCCGCCCATCTGCGCACCGTCGCCAAATGCCACTCTCGATTCCGCCTGGTATTCACGGCACGCGGAAAAGGTCATCGCATTTTCGGTTTCGGCGCCTTCGCGCCCGATGAATCGCTGACGAGCGACCTTGGGCAGCAGGTAATCGGCCCCGCCCAACTGCACGACGCCGTATTCCAGGGATGTGTCGGCTTCACACGTATCGGTCGCTGCCGGCAATTCCTCCGTTCGCACTACCAGACGAACCAACTCAGCTGTCTTCGGGTCCACCAGCAGGCTTCCCGTATACCCCGTGACGATCCATACCTTGCGCGCCTTGACCCGGTAGTGGCTTTGGTCCTGGGGCACTACAAAGGAATATTCGAAAACGCGTCGTCCGTCCGCAGACGTTTCTCCCTCAAAAATATACCTCGGTGTCCGAGGCTCAAAAGCGGCGAGAAGCATGGTGGCGAATGGGCCGGTGCCCGTGGCTCCTTCAGGCACGAGTTCGTCAAGGTCGCCTTCTTCGAACTTGCTAGCACCCGCCCAGGAATAGATCTCATTGCCGCTCGCATAGGCAACGTCGAGTCGCAGCCAGTCGGTGCTGTCCAGCTTCAACCGCCCCCGAAAATCGCCCTGTTTCCTCCTGGCGAGCAACGCGTCGCAGGATTTGGGTGCGCGCCCGGCCGCGGGTTCGTAGCGGTCCCGTTGAATCGACTCCACACAGGTATGGTTGGGAATCCGCTCGCCGTTTTCCACAACCTGGTCGCGCAAACGCATCAAGACCAGGACGGGGTCTTCGTTACCGGCGGAATCCGCTTCCCGAGCCGGTCTGCCTACGGATGGCGATGCCGCCGGCGGTGGGGCGGCCTTTGGGGCGGGGACTGCCGCCTTGATCGCAGGTTCCACTTTGGCGATAACGGCCGCCGGTGCCGCAGTCTTGGGGATTCGCTGTTCCATGCGCTGTATGGCGTCGGCGAGATCGTGCGGAGCACGCAGGGGAATCGTTTGCCCCTTGAGACGGCTCACCAACCGCTCGATCGTGTCCTCTGCCGCCATGGATGTTCCCTGCGAGATTGGAGCCGTGGTCATCTGAGGACCTGGCCTCGTCATAGCTTCAGCGATACTCACTCGGGAATTCGGTCCTTGTCCGGGTAGAAGCGGCCGATTGAACTGGAATTGGAGATCGAAGATCGGAGGGGTTCCGGCAGGGTGCTTGCCCAGCGCATCCGGCCGAACGTCGTCGTGCATTCGTGTCCGCGGTCCCATCACAATCAGAGCATCCGGCGGCTTCGGTTCCCGGAGTTCCGCCTGTACCAGCCCCAGAAGTAGCTCCATCGGCTCCGGGCGTTCACGCATTACCTTGTAATCCAGCAGCCCTAGTTCCAACTGGTTGAGTGCCGCTGTCAGTTCGCCGTTCTGATTCGCTTCAAACCCGTCTTTGCGGTAGATGACGGCTCTCTGGTCCAAGTTGAATGCGATCAGCCGCACCGACTCGGCCGGCAATTCCCTGAGCAGCGAAGAGACTGAATCGACCACCCGTTGAACGTCATCTGGCTGCAAAGAGGAGAGATTCGGCGATAACGGCGCGGCATGCACCAGAACCGTCAATCTCCCGATCCTCGGGCCGCGTTTCACGTCTACAGTCTCCGGGCCATTCCCGGAAAGTTCTTCCACCGCTCCGGGCGGTATCGTCCGGGTCAGTTGCCGTTCGCTACCCCAGCGCCGGGCCTGAACCTGCCACGAACCGCGGCAACTCCTATGGAGGTCGTCCTCCACCAGTACTTCGAAGCCGTATGTTCCCTCGCCGACGACGAACCCTCCGCCAGTCACCGCATCAACCTTGGTTTCAGGCACCTCGGGCAATGCCTCGGTCTTGGTCATATAGATCGGTTCCCGACCGTCCGGAGTCACACGCGCGTACACAGTCAGATCATGTTCCGATCCGCGAAACTGGGCGAGCGGAATGTCAGCCGTGTATCCGGCGTGGAAACGGAAACCGAAGTCCAGGGCTGGACGCACCGGGTCGATCGCGCACCGCAGTTGCGGTGCGGATGCCGCTGCCTCGAAGAGTTGCCCCACTTCAGCGACGCGCTCTGGTTCCACCAGCGACTGTCCGTACGCTGCTACGGCGAGCACCATGCCCGCAGGCAAGAGCCTTGCAAACGTGGAACGTGTACGGTTCATTCGCGCCTGGCCGCTCCGGCCGCTTTCTCATGGCAGCCCTAGACTGCCCGCCTATGCTGGCGAAATCTCCCGTTGAACTGATCATGATTTTAATCCAATCCCAGCGCACCCGGGGACTCGGCTATCAACACCCCGCTTTCAGCCCAGGCCGGAGCAATTCCGCCGCTCAGAGCGAAATGCCGTTCGTGTTCGACGGTAAGGCCTTAGCTCAAATAGACGGACAACAGATTGAGGTGAAGAGCAGGCGACAACTGAAGATCAACGCCCGGTGGGCCAACCTGTGGTCCTCCTAATATAGCCGAGAGGCAAACGTCAATGCGGCTCGGCAAAACGGGCGGTGCCGGCTTGTCTCCAAGCGTAAGGCACTGTGACGGATGGTATCTGGGTTTGGTGCTCATGAAAGGGGATATCGCAATTCTCACAGCCTGACCACGAACGATGTCGGCCACCCGTTGCGTCGTGAGCTGCTGATGTTCCGGCACCATTGAAATCGCTTTGCGGACCGAGTTGGTGAACAGTAGGCCGGGGGTGTATAGTTTTGCAATGAGAAATGTTGTACTCCTTTGCGCGTGGATAGGGCTCGCGATGGCACAGAATCCACTCGCCGAACCCGACCCATTTGCCGGCACGTTTCGGGGAGACGGAGTCAGGCTGGAGATGAGTTCGAGCGGCGCCGCCTATGCTGGAACGCTATCGATCCACGGGGAGATTTACGTGGCGACCATGAAAGTCTCCGGCACCGTAGCTTCCGGGAGTTACGATGTCAACGGTCTGGCTCGTCGGTTCACGCTGACGCGCGAGACCGAAGGGTTCATGCTGACGAGTGGCACTGCGGCGTACCGTCTGATGCGGAGGGTTTCGACCACGTTAGCACCAGAGGCTGCGCAAGGCGCCGCCGACTTGGTGGGCAGATGGCGTGATTCCACCAGTTCGGCGCAATTCAATACGGATGGCACCGCGGTGGTGAACGGCAATCCGGGGCGTTATGAAATCCACGGCAACCGGTTGACGCTGATTGGAGCGCAGGCAGAGAACACCGCACGGTTCGAAGTGCACGGCGATGTTCTCGCGCTCACCGTGAATGGAAAGCCGGTGACCCTGAATCGCGTGAAGGAGGAGGTGGGGGAGGGCAGCGTCCGCGTGGAACTGGTGGGTAAATGGTGCTGGATTTCGTTAACCGAGGCGAACCAGGCGCGGAAATTCAGCCGCTGCCTCACGTTGACGGGCGGCGGATCGTATGCCTTCGCGGGTGAAACCGACAGCCACAATCCGAAGGCTGGGGCGAATTCGCCAGCGGCGGATTCCGGGAACTGGACGGCGACCGAGACCTCTCTCACCACGCATTCGCTCAGCGGCAAGGCCACCACCTACCGGCTGGAGAGGCGCAATCATCCGGGAAAAGTTCGGGACCCCATGATCGTGCTGGACGGCCAGGCATACGTAAGCTTTTACACTAAGACGCCGTGGTAGAGCAGCCTACGGGACCGATGTTCGGATCGCCGCCAGGAATCCTCCTCCCTATCGTCGGGGCTGAGAGTACCGCTGTCTTGGAGCTGCCGGCGGTTAACGCAAAATCATCGGGACTGTCAGGGTACCAATGCGCGCGTCTTCCAGGTCATGCGAAAGCCGGGCGGCAGATCGAGACGCCGGGATTGCACGAAGAAGCTGCCCACACCCGGCAGGTCGGGAAGGTAGAGGATCTCGTCCGAGCTATCAACCGTCGTTCCGCCACTGCGCACGGGGGACTTCGAGGGACGCTGGCGCGTCCTGATAGTTTGGACTAGGCCGGGCAGTCCATCCATGCCCTCCAGGTCGGCAAAGAAACGATAGCGCGTGCCGGCGGTTTCGACCTCGGTGAATTCAAGGGCGACGACGAAGTAGCCGCCCTTCTCGTCATGCCATTCCAGGCGGCGGACGCGCCCACGAACAGAGGAGCCGTCGGGAATCAGCAGGCTTCGTTTGCTCAGGATGTTGCCATCGACCCCGCCTGCAATTGGGGCTCCGACGGTGGTCTCATCTGTGATCCGGGTAGAGAGCTTGACAACGATATGAAGTGCGGGTAGCACCTCACGTTTCAATTCCAGTACCAAACTCGCGCCGAACTGAGGAAACCCCTGATGGTCGTCGAACGAAATCGAACTCTCCGCGTCGTAAAGGCGGCAGTGGGTAAATTCGATATGATTACGGCTCTCTTCGCCGGAGAATCTGACCAGCCGGGAGTCGGCGGACTGCGGCAGCAGAAAGTCATGGCCACCGAGACTGGTGTGGGCATAGTCGATGGAGGTCTCCGACGTCGAGACGGGCAACTCGGGCGGAATATCCTCGGCCTCCGTCACGATGCGTAAGATGTCGTAGCTTGTCCGGTCGGCCCAGAACGACCCTTTCATGCCAACCGTTCCGCGACCCTCGGGAAGATCGATGATATTCCCGCTCATGCTCAAGGGCACTTCGTAATCGTAGCGAGCCAGATTGCGGCCCGCAAAGGTGGCGGCCGCGTTCATGCCAGGCCGCGCTCGCGCCGGACCTCGGCCCGCGTCGCCTGCAGACCCATCACCAACTCCCCTTTTGGGAACAAGCGAACATGAAGGACATCGCCGGCCATCTCCTCGCGGATCCTCCTGAGGTGATGGAGTCCTATAATTGAGCCGGCAATGCGAAACTCCTGCCAGGGCCGGCGCTCTTGCGCAGCAAGTGCTCGGAGGATAGAACCCGCCCGCATTGTTCGCGCCGGCACGTTGCCGTATCGAGCGGCAGCAGGGAGTCCGTATTGCGTCTTTCAGCCTTTCAGAGATTCCGCGACTGCCAGTGAACCGCTCGCCAATTCCCTGAGACGTTCAGGTCCTACCGGCGCCTCTGGTTTCCAGGGGATGACAGCAAATCGGGTCGCAAGGTGATTGCGCACTTCGGCGAAATACGGAGCTTCTCGCGAGCCGCGCTCGACCAGGACCGGATCGCGAAATCCATCGCCCGCGAAGCTCTGGTTGATGATCCAGGCGTAAGGCTTGATGCCAGCCCGCTGAAGGTCGTCTTGCAGCCGCGCCGCTTCGTGAACGGGAGTCGCCTCCGGTAACGTCACCAGCAGAACACGCGTGAAATCGCCATCTCGAAGGCGCGGAAGGAGTTGCCGTACGGCATCCGGCACATCGCTCATCGTGCGGGTGACGTCGCGGTGGTAGGCTTCGGCGGCATCCAACAGTAGGATTGTGTGTCCGGTGGGCGCCGTGTCGAGAACCACGAAGCCTCGCTCCCCTTCGGCCACGGTTCGCGCGAAGGCACTGAACACCGCGATTTCTTCCGTACAGGGAGATCGCAAGTCCTCCTCCAGCAAGGCGATCCCCTGCGCGTCCAATTGGGGTGTCGCTTTCGCTAGGACGGCTTCCGTGTACTGGCGAGTCTCGGCGGCCGGATCGATCCGGCTCACCGACAGGTTCGGAACGCTCCCGCCGACCGTTGCCGCAACATGGGCTGCCGGGTCCGTCGTGCTGAGATGTACCGGATGCCCCCGGTGGGCCAGTTCGATGGCGATGGCACATGCCACCGTCGTTTTGCCGACGCCGCCCTTCCCCATCGTCATCACGACACCGTGCCCCATATTCTCGAGTTCGTCGATCAATGCCGAAAGGGGAAGCCCAGAATGGATCACGTCGGGTAGGTCTTCGTGCACCGTCTTGCGAATCGGCGATATGCCGCCGAACACACTCCGGAGGTTCTCCACGCCCATCGGAGCGTAGGGGAGCAGCGGAACCTCGATTCGCGGAAGTTCCGCGAGATCGGCAGGCATCCCGGCGAGTGCTTCTTGGCCGCGCATTTCGAGTGCGCACGCGGCGGCATCGCTGCGATCCTGCGCAACAAAGAGGCCGTTGAGAAACAGCCGCTGGTTCGCGACGCCCATGTCCGCCAATTCCGCTCTGGTTCGATTCGCTTCGGCGAGCGAGGAGCGCTCTGGACGGCTTACCAAGACCAGCGTTGTCGTTGATGCGTCGGTGAGAGCTTGCAGGCTGGAATCGTATAGGGATTTCTGAGTTTCGAGACCAGCCAGTGGCCCAAGGCACGAGGTGCCGGTCGTGTTCTCGGCTATGAACCCCGTCCATGCCGCCGGAAGTTTTAAAAGGCGAAGCGTATGTCCTGTCGGAGCCGTGTCGAAGATGATGTGATCGAATCCCGCGGTTGCATGCGCATCGCCAAGCAGCTTGGTGAATTCGTCGAAAGCGGCGATCTCGACCGTGCAGGCGCCGGATAGCTGCTCTTCCATGCTGTTGAGCGAGGCTTCGGGAAGCACTCCGCGGTACGGCCCGATCACCCGGTCCCGGTACGCCTTCGCGGCCGCTTCCGGATCGATGTTCAGTGCGAACAGTCCATCGGCGCCGGGAATCGCGGTCGGCGCACCGGACAGCCGGATTCCCAAAACCTCGTCGAGGTTCGATGCCGGGTCCGTGCTGACCAGTAAGACCTTACTGCCCTTCTGGGCCATCGACACCGCCGCCGCACACGCCAGGGAGGTCTTGCCAACGCCGCCCTTACCTGTGAAAAAGAGGATACGTGTCGCATTCTCCAGAAGGCTGGTGAGACTTTCTGTTGTCATGGCGTCCGCTCCTAGCAGCACTTCGTCTGAATCACCGGCAGTTGTGCGCCGGTCTGCGGCTGGCCCGGTTGCTCCAACTCGACGCCAGTTAGTCGCGCCAATTCCTCCCGAGTCGGGTAACAGCCTTTGCTAATGACCGCACTATCCAGTAAGATCAGGGGCAGACATTCGTTTCCGTACTGCCGGAGGGCTGTTTTCACGACTTCGCTGGCGGCGAACGCCTGTGGCTGCTGGGCCAGGTTGTAGCGCTCGACTGCGATTCTCTGATTCGCCAGCCAATGGAGATCAGCAGCGAATCTCACCAGCGCCGGATCGACACTCGGGCCGCACACACCTGTGGAGCAACACATTGGGGGATCGAAGACTTCTACTTTGTTCATATTCTTTCCTTTCGTCAAACGCCTGTGACAGCGAAAAAGGCATCAAATAGCCGCTCGGCCCGTCGTCAAGCCCGGTTCACGAGCATGTTCTTGAGTTCCGAAACGGTGGGAACCCGCCCGGAAATCACCACCTCGCCGTCGATCACCACGGCGGGAGTTCGCATGACGCCGAGATCCAGAATGTCGGCAATGTTTGTCACGTGCGAGATGTCCGCGGCGAAATCGAGTTCAGCACAGGCGTCGATGACATTCCGTTCCGCATTCTGGCAATTGGGGCAACCAGGCCCCGCGATTTGAATTTTCATAGCTGCACCTCGAAGATGTAGATCAGACAGTAGCGAACTCCGACGATGACGAAGATCGCTCCCGTCAGGCGCCGGGCCCACTCTTCGAACTGGACAAGCTTCTGGAATGCCTTGCTGACCCACTGGGCGCCCAGGGCGATCAGTACCGCAAACACGAACACGGGGACACCGGTTCCTGCCCCGTATGCCGAGGGCAGCAACACGCTGGAGCCATTCTTGACGGCGAGCGGAAGCAGGCTGCCGAAGAAGAGGGCAGCGGACACCGGACAGAAAGACAGAGCAAAGAGAATCCCAAGCAGGCCGGCGCCCCAGGATCCGGATCTTCCAAAACGCTCCCCGGCCTTGTCGCTGACACACGACGTGGCGAAATTGATGCGCACGAATCCCAGAAGGACGATCCCAACCGCGATCAGGACCGGCCCGAGGAACTGGTTCATATACGTGGAGAGCCAGAAAGACAAGTCCGGGATAGCGAACACGCTGGCGATCAGAAGAGCCGCCAATACCGCATAGGCCAGGCTCCGCCCCAGGGTGTACAGAACCCCGGTCAGGAGAACCCGCCGTGGTGAAGCGAGATCTTTGCCAATAAACGACATCGCTGCCACGTTCGTGGCAAGCGGACACGGACTGATCGAAGTGAGGATACCCAGCCAGACCGCCGTCAGCACCGCCGTGGCGGGCAA
>JBEKDV010000262.1:0-11056 GCA_050014175.1 Candidatus Solibacter sp.
GAAGAGGTCGATTTTGGGACGCAGGCGCGCGATCGCGTTTTCGATGGGCTGGCCGGCGATGCGGCGGAACTCCCGGTTGAGTTCCTGTTCCGGGCCGGCTTCCAGCAGGGTTTCGTCGACGCCGGAAGGCAGGGCGGTGAAACCCGTGCCTTTGGCCTGCTCCAGGATGTTCGCGATGCGTTTGAAGGCGGCGGCGAGAGGTTCGAAATCGGGGCTGGCGCGCATGGCGCGCACGCGCTCCAGACGCGCTTCCAGATCCACCAGGTTGCCCCAGCCACAGCTCGCGGCCATGCAGGCATTGATTTCGTCGTAGGCGAAGCCGCGGATGTCCTTGAAGTAGTAACGCACGCGCTCGGCGAAGAAGGCCTTCAGGGAATCGTCGCCGCCGAGGAAATCGAAGAGGGGAATTTCGAAGCGGCCTTCGATGAGGATGCGGACCACACCCTGGGCGGCGCGGCGTAGCGCGAAGGGGTCGCGCGATCCGGTGGGCACCATTCCTACCCGGAAACAGCCGCGCAGGGTATCCAGCTTATCGGCCAGCGCCACGATCTGCGCGGTGCGATGGCGCGGGATGGCGTCCTCCATGCTCTCCGGCTTGTAATGATCGTAGATGGCCTGCCAGACGGGGTCGCTCTCGCCCTGCACGCGGGCGTACAACCCGCCCACCACGCCCTGGAGTTCGGTGAATTCCTTGACCAGTTCGGTGGTGAGGTCGGTTTTGCACAATTCGGCGGCGCGCACGGCGTGGGCATCGCCGCCTAGTTCGGCGGCCAGTTGCATCATGCGTTCGGTCTTCGCCAGGTAGCTGCCCAGTTTGGCCTGGAAGGTGACGTGGGCGAGGTCCGGCTGGCGATCGGCGAGCTTCTTCTTCTGGTCGGTTTCCCAGAAGAAGCGCGCGTCGTTGAAGCGGGCGCGCAGCACGCGCTCGTTGCCAGAGCGCACGAAGCCCTCCGGGTCGCTCGCGATATTCATCACGGCGACGAACGAGGGCGCCAATTTGCCCTCGGCGTCCTGGACGGAGAAATATCTCTGGTGGTGCCGCATGACGGTGATCAGCACTTCCTCGGGCAGTTCCAGAAACTGCGCATCGAAGCTGCCCTGGATGGGCGTGGGGCACTCGGTGAGATAGACCAGGGTTTCCAGCAGTTTGTCGTCCGGCTTGATGCGGATACCGGCCATGCCGCGACGGATGCGGTTGCGGCGCTCCTCGGCGGAGAGCACCACGCCGTGATCGCCGAGGCGCCGTTCGTAATCCCCGGTGGTGACGGCGATCTCGCGCGCGCCCAGGCGGCGGTGGCCGCTGGTCAGGGCGCCACTGCGCACGCCTGCCAGTTCGAACGGGATGACGTCATCGCCCAGCAGGGCGACAATCCAGCGAATCGGGCGGATGAAGCGCGGTCCGCCCTTGCCGGTCCAGTACATGGTCTTCGGGAAGTACAGGCCGAGGATCACGCCGGGGAGGGCTTCGGCGAGGATGTCTTTGATGTTGCGGCCCGGCACCTTCTTCACGTAGGTGTAGTACTCGCCCTTGGGGGTGGACTCCACCTTCAGGTCGGCGCGCAGTACACCTTGCTTGCGGGCGAATCCGGCGACGGCTTGCGGGGGGGCCGCTTTCGGCGGACCGAGCACGCGTTCCACGGAATCGGGTTGGCGGGCCGGCAGCCCTTCGGCGCGCAGCACCAGGCGGCGCGGGGTGGCATCCAGGCGGACCGATTCGTGCGGGATTTCCAGCTTTTCAAACGAGAGGCGCAGGTTTTCCAGCGCCCCGGTAATCATCCAGTCGGGGATTTCCTCGGTGCCGATTTCCACGAGAAGCCGGAGACTCACCTCGCCGCCCACTTCCTTGCGCTCGGGTTGGGCCAACTCAAGCAGCGTCTCGGCTTCGGTGTCCACCGTTGGGTCGGGGAAATCCACCAGGATCTCGGGGGCTTCCAGCACGGGGCCGTTGGACGTAGCGGGGATGCTCACTGGGTCACCTCGGTGGGGCCAAGTTGGCAGGCGGAAGCGCCTGCCCCACCTCCACCCTGCTGGTCGCTCCAGGCGGCGGCGACGGCGACGGCCATCTTGCGCACGCACTGGATCACGCCCACGCGCTCGGTGACGCTGATCGCACCCCGGGCATCCAGCGTGTTAAAGAGGTTGGAGCACTTGAGCACCTGGTCGTAGGTGGGAAGCAGGGGGAATCGCTTCTTCTCGGGCGATTTCGGGTCGTAGAGCTGGAGCAGGCGGCTGGCCTCGCCCTCGTACAGGTCGAAGAGCTTCCAAAGGGTCGCAATGTCGGCCATCTCGAAGTTGTAGACCGAGTACTGCAGCTCGTCCTTATAGCGCACGTCGCCGTAGCTGAAGCCGGGCGCCCACTCGATATCGTAAACGCTGTCGGTGACCTGAAGGAAGGCGGTGAGGCGTTCCAGGCCGTAGGTCAGCTCGGCCGGTACCAGGTCCAGGTCGATGCCGCCACATTGTTGAAAATAAGTGAATTGCGAGATTTCCAAGCCGTCGAGCATGACCTGCCAACCGATGCCCCAGGCGCCCAGCGTGGGGGCCTCCCAGTTGTCCTCTTCGAGCTTGAGATCGTGCTGCTTGAGGTCGATACCGATAGCTTCGAGGCTTCCGAGGTACTGCTCGATGACGTCGGCCGGCGCCGGTTTGAGGATCACCTGGAGCTGGGAATGCTTGTAGAGCCGGTTGGGGTTATCGCCGTAGCGGCCGTCGGCTGGGCGGCGGCTGGGCTGCACGTAGGCCACACGATACGGGTCGGGACCGAGCACGCGGAGGAAAGTTTCGGGGCACATGGTGCCGGCGCCCACCTCGGTATCGTAGGGCTCTTGAATGACACAGCCGCGGTCTGCCCAGTACTGCTTCAGCGTGAGAATGATCTGTTGAAACGATTGCATCTATTCAGTCAAACCTTCCAACATCGGAACCGTCACCAGACGCCGTTCCGCGTGCGACTCCATCTGCTGCACCAGGAAGCGGCGCAAATCCGCGGCGGTGGACTGCGTCCAGGCGGTCTTGCCGAGTTGCGCCACCGGTCGGCGCAGAATCTGCCCGGCGATTTCCCTGGATTCCCGGCTCAACTCCCAGCTATTGCCCGCACCCAACGTGCGCCGGCAATGGCCGCAAATCAGACCGGGCCGGTCGCGGCTGAAAAACGCCCGCTCCCCGGATTCGGGGTCGTCCAACAGGCTGCCGCAACCGAGGCATACGTTCAATTCCGGCAACCATCCCGAAAGCCGCACCGCCCAAAGCGAAAAATACGTGACGGCGCGCCACACCCGGCCCGCTTGTCCAATATCCTCCCCGCCCGCCGGCCGAAGCGATTCCAGCACGGCGACGAGGAGGCGAAAAAACCTCTCGAACGCCTCCGCGGAGGGCAACAACAACTCGCTCGCTTCCGCGAAGAAATCCAGCGCGACGCTCGCCCGATAATCGGTGACGAGATCGAACTGCGAGCGGATCAACTCGCAGGAATCCAGGTTGACCAACTCGTGGCTTTCCCGCTGGAAGTAAGCCATCCGCACGTGCGATAACCGTTCCAGGCCGCTTCCGAAGTTACTCTTCGGACGCCGCGCCCGTTTGGCCACACCACGCAACTTACCCTGATCCCTGGTAAGAAAACTGACGACGAGGTCCGCTTCCTTCAACGGATAAGTACGCAGTACGAGAGCTTCGCTGACGCGTGCCGGCACACGTGAAATTTCAGAGTATCACAGTTGAAAAGGCGGAGTCCCGCGGAGGGACAGCGAAGGCACGCGCCGCCACCCTCACCGCGGCGGCCCGAGCGAGCCTTCCAGCGCGATGCGCACCAACTGGCTGCGCGTCCTCACCCCCGTCTTTTGAAACAACTGTTGCAGCGTCGCCTTCACCGCGCCGTCCGTAACGCCGAGTTGCGCGCCGATTTCCTTGTTCGTCAGACCCTCGAAAATCCCGCGCAGTACCTGCTGCTCGCGTTCCGTCAACAGCGGGCTGACTCTCTCCTCCTCCTGCTGGTCCACCCGGTCCGCCATCAGTTGAATCACCTTCGGATCCACCCAGATCTCGCCGCCCATGATCAGCCGCACTGCTTTGGCCAGCGTGCCCGGAGAATTGTGCTTGAGAAAGATGCCCGACGCCCCCAGGTGCAGCGCGGTCGACGATTCCTTGGCGCTCATTCCCGCCGTGACCATCAGGACCTTCCCCGCATAGCCGGCCCGCCGGGCCGCGGAGATGAAGTGGCTCCCGTGATCCTCGCCGAGATCGTAGTCCAAAAGAACGATATCGACACGCTCGCGCCCCACCGTTTCGAGAGCCTCGCCAACCGTGCCGCAGCCGGTTACCACTTCCAGGTCCGGCTCCAACGCCAAAAGCCGGCTCAGTCCGTCTCGAAACAGAATGTGGTCATCGACCAACAACAGCCGTATTCGTTCCATTCCCGCCTGCCCGTTCGTGCTGCAACTCGTCGTTGCCGGCCACCGCCAGTTCGATCACAAAGGAACACCCTGGCATCGACGGGTCGTGCCGCAGCTCGCCGCGGAAAGACCGCACAAAAGCGCGTGATAAATATAATCCCAGACCCGTCGATTCCGCGCCCTGCTGGAACGGCTGAAAAAGCTTCGGAACCGAACTGATTCCCGGCCCCGTATCCGTCACTCTCACCGATACCACGCCTTTCCCGGCCGATGCCGAAATATCGATGCGCTTTACGTCCGCATCGCGCAGTGCCCGCTCGCTGTTCTTCGTCAGGTTCAGCAGCACCTGCAAAAGCCTGTGGCGGTCGGCCCAGACCGGAGGCAGCCCACCGGGAATGTCCCAGCGCACCGCGATGTCCGCTTCGTGGCAACAGGGTTCGAGCACGATTCGCAGGTCGTCCAGCGCTTCCGAGAGATCGATCGCCCCGGCCTGCGGCCGGCTCGAGCTTTGCGTCAGTTCCATCGAGGCAATCCGGTTGAGCGTCTCCACCAGCGCGCCCAGCCCCTCGAAATACTGATTGCCGCTCAGTACCCCACTCCGAACCAGGTTTTCGTGCATGATCGTGATGGCGCCGCAAACGTTGCGCACTTCGTGCGAAACCGCGCCCACCAGAATTCGTGAGCCCGCCAGCAGTTGCTCCAGATTCGACTCTTCGCGGTCCCGCAGCTCTTCCGAGGCATCCACCACCAGGGCGGCAAGTCTTGGCCCCGCCGCTGTGTTGTACGTGGAGAAAAACACGTTGGCCAGGAAGACTTCTCCGTTTTCCCGCTCGCCGCGGCATTGCATTTCGGTGCGGAAGGCTTGGCGCAGCTCCGAGGGACGCACGCGTCCCAAGGCCGGGATGTATTTGCGGATGGACTTCCCCGGCAGCTCTCCCTGCCTCAGTCCTAACAGGCGGTACGCCGCCGGATTCGCCCGCAGAACCAGGAAGTCGGCACCCATGGTCAGAATGGCCGCGGGGCTGCTTTCAATCAGGAATTCGAGCTGTTCTTCGGCTTCGCGCCGCGCCGTAACCTCCAACTCTACCCGGTGGCGGTCCGCGGCCTCCCGCCGGCTGCGCCTCGTCACTTCGTAGGCGAACAGACCGCAACCAACCAAGGCCGCGAAAACCAAAATGTCCTGCGGCAGCGAGGCCGCGAAAGTAAAAGGGAAGGGGTTGAAATAATCGGAGAGAAATGTGCAAACCAGCGCGATGAACACGACCAGCCGCCAGGACAGGACCGTTCCCACCAACAGAACGGGCAGCAGGTAGAGAAACGCAAAAGCGAAGTTGAGGTCCACACGCCAATCGATCGTCGCGATGACCACAATCAGCAGGCCCGCTATCGCTACTCGCGGCGATCCTTCCATGCGACGAAAAACCATTCGACTGCGCCCCTACCCGATTCTAGGGTGAATCGCCATCGCGGGCCAAGGCCTGTGCCAAAAGATAGGCTCGCTTGTGCCAAAAGATAGGCGCTCCTGGCGGCCCGAAGCGGATAGATTCAAGGAGAGGAGTACCATGCCGGAGGAGAAATGCCGCGCCTGACGCGGTGTCTGTGTATCGTGGCCGCGATTGTCGCCGCCGTCCCTACTGGAGCGTTCGCGCAGAAATCGCTGACCTGGCAGCAGGTCAAAGACCGGTTCGAAGCCACCAATCCCACTCTGCTTGCCGGCCGCACCGGTATTGACGAGGCGAGAGCCCAGGAAATCACCGCCTATCTGCGTCCCAACCCGGACATGACCACCACCCTCGATCAAATCGCCCCCTTCAATGCCAACCCCTACCGCCCCTTCGGCAGCACCCTGCCGGCGCTCTCGGCCAGCTATCTCCACGAGCGCGGCGGCAAGCGCGAACTGCGGCTGGAAAGCGCGCGCAAGGCCACCGCGGTCGCCGAGTCTCAATTGGCCGACCAGGAGAGAACTCTTCTCTTCAGCCTGCGCAATGCCTTCGTGCAGACGCTGCAGCAAAAATCGGTGTTGGCCCTGGCCACCGAAAACCTCGCGTATTATGACCGGCTGCTGGGCGTCTCCAGCGAGCGATTCAAAGCCGGCGACATCGCCCAGGTCGATCTCGACCGCCTCGAACTGCAGCGCGTGCAGTTCGAAACCGATTTGCAATCCGCGCTGGTCAATCTCCGCACCGCCAAGATCCAATTGCTGACGCTGCTCAACGACCGCACCCCCATCGAGCAGTTCGACGTCACCGGGCCTTTCGAGTTCACCGAACAGATCCTCACGCCGGACGAACTCCATCAAACCGCGCTGGCCAACCGGCCGGACCTGAAGGCTGCCATGCAGGCGGTGGACAAAGCCAGGACCGACCACCGCCTGGCGGTCGCCAACGGAACCGCCGACCCCACGTTTGGCGTCGATCTGGGGCGCAATCCACCGATCCCCGCCTACCTCGGCTTCAACGTCACCGTGCCGCTGCGCATCTTCGACCGCAACCAGGGCGAAAAGGAGCGCACGCAACTGGACATCCGGCGCAACCAAC
Source organism: Candidatus Solibacter sp. (assembly GCA_050014175.1). Lineage (GTDB taxonomy): Bacteria > Acidobacteriota > Terriglobia > Bryobacterales > Bryobacteraceae > Solibacter. Next base: position 6,926 of record JBEKDV010000262.1, read on the forward strand.
AGCTCCAGGCGGTCAACGAAGCCCAGATCTTCAGCGACGCCGATTCCGCCTTCGCCACCTTGAATAGCAGCCGCGTCCTCTTGCGCGCCTACAAAACCAAATACCTCGACCAGGCCACCAGGGTTCGCGATACGGTTTCTTTTGCCTATCAGCATGGCGGAGCGTCGTTGTTGGACTTCCTGAACGCGCAGAACGATTACCGCACCGTCCAGCTCAACTACCTGAACCTGGTCGGATCCTACATGACAGCCGCCAGTCAGTTGAACATGGCGGTGGGGACGGAGGTCATCAAATGAAGCACACCCTGAAAGGGCTCCGGCCAGCTTGTGGGGCATTCTTTGGTGGGGCAGGCTTCAGCCTGTCAATCCGAGCGAAGCTCGGACTCTTCTTCCCAGCTTCCCCATCCCATTCCGCCACGGTCCATCCGTGGCATGGCACTCTGCGCTCCTCTCTGCGTTCTCCGCGTCTCCGCGGTGAATTCGCATGCCCGTACGGACTCGCCTTCGCCGCCTTCGCCGTGCTCGCCTTGGCACTTCTCCTCGCCGGCTGCCGCGCCAAAGCCGCCAGCGATCCGGCCGCCGGAGCGCCCCAGCCTGCCCCAGTGGAACAAGAGGGCAATGCCGACCTCGTCAAGGTGGACCACCCCGAGCAGTTTGCCATTGCCACCGCCGGCCGCCACGATTCCGTTCCCGCCTTGAACGTGACCGGCGCCGTCACCGCCGATGTCTCCCGCAACGTTCCGGTCATCTCCATCGCCTCCGGCCGCATTTTGGAAGTCCATGCCCGCCTCGGCGATACCGTGACCCAGGGCCAGCTCCTGCTGCGCGTGCAGAGCTCCGATACTTCCTCGGCATTCTCGGACTACCGGCAGGCCGTCGCCGATGAGACTTTGGCGCGCGCCCAACTCGCCCGTTCGAAGCTCCTCTACGATAAGGGCGCCATTGCCCAGAAGGATCTCGAAGTCGCCCAGGATGTCGACGAGAAAGCCAAAATCACCGTGGAAACCACCTCGGAGCGTCTCCGCGTCCTCGGCGCGAACAAGGATCATCCTTCCCCAATCGTGGATATCGTCGCGCCGGTTTCCGGTGTCATCACCGATCAGCAGGTGACCACCGCGTCGGGCACCCAAGGCCTGGCATCGCCCAACGCCTTTACCATCTCCGACCTGTCCCATGTGTGGATTCTTTGCGACGTCTACGAAAACGATCTGGCGTTCGTTCACCTCGGCGAATACGCGGAAATCCGTTTGAACGCCTTCCCCAATACCGTCCTCAAAGGCCGCATCAGCAATATCGGTCCAACCCTCGACCCCAATCTCCGCACCGCCAAGGTTCGCCTGGAAGTGCAGAACCCCGGGTTCATCCGCCTCGGAATGTTCGTCAAAGCCACTTTCCATGGTCAGAACAGAGAGGTGCACGCCATGGTTCCGGCTACCGCCGTCCTGCACCTCCACGACCGCGACTGGGTCTACGTGCCCACGGACAACGGACAGTTCCGCCGCGTGGAAGTCTCCGGCGGCGACATGCTCCCCGGCGATATGCAGGAGATCCGGACGGGGATTCAACCGGGCCAGCGCGTAGTGCAAAACGCCCTCGTCCTGCAGAACACCGAAGGGCAGTGACCGGTCCATGATTCGCGGCTTAGTCGATTTCGCGCTCAACAACCGCTTCCTGGTGGCGGTGATCGCGGTCCTGTTGCTGGGCTGGGGCGTCATCTCCTTCCAGGCCCTTCCCATCGAGGCCTACCCCGACGTTGCCAACAACTACGTCCAGGTCATTACCCAGTGGCCCGGCCGCGCCGCCGAAGAGGTGGAGCAGCAGGTCACCATTCCGCTCGAAATTGTGGTCAACGGTTTGCCGCACCTGCAACATCTGCGTAGCGTCTCCATCTTCGGCCTTTCCAGCCTGATGCTCATCTTCGATGACGAATCGGAGAACGATTGGAACCGCCAGAAGGTGCTGGAGCGGCTCACCCAGGTGACGCTCCCCGCCGGTTTGCAGCCGCAAATCGGCACCGACTGGAGCCCCGTCGGCCAAATCTTCTTCTACACCCTGAAGAGCACCAACCCGCAGTACGGCGTGATGGACCTCAAGTCGCTGGAAGACTGGGTCCTCGAGAAGCAATTCAAGTCCGTGCAGGATGTGGTCGATGTCTCCAGCCTGGGCGGTGAAACGCGCGAATACCAGGTCCGCGTCGACCCCGACAAGCTCATCTCCTACGGCCTGAGCATCGGCCAGGTGGAGCAGCAGCTCACCAACAATAACGTCAACGCCGGCGGTAGCTTCATCGAGCAGGGCCTGCAGCAGGTCAACGTGCGCGCCATCGGTCTGGTCAGAACCGTGCGCGACATCGAAGAGACCGTCATCAAGGCGCAGAACGGCACGGCCCTGCGTGTCAAGGATATCGCCGCCGTCACCCAAGGTCCCAAGATCCGCCTGGGCCGCAATGGCAAATCCATTCACCGCGCCGACGGCCACATCCTGGATAACGACGACGTGGTCGAAGGCATCGTGCTCCTGCGCAAGGGCGCCAACGCCGACTCGGCCCTCGACGGCATCCACGAAAAGATGAAGGAGCTCAATGAACACCTCCTTCCGCCCGGCGTGAAGGTGGTTCCCTTCCTCGATCGCAGCGTCCTGGTCCACTACACCACGCACACCGTTTTGCACAATCTCACCGAGGGAATCATCCTGGTCGCCATCATCCTCTTCGTGTTCCTCGGCAATGCCCGCGGCGCCCTCGTCGTCGCCCTCACCATCCCGTTCTCCCTGTTGTTCGCTTCCATCTGTCTCGACCTCCGCCATATTCCCGCCAACCTCTTGTCGCTCGGCGCCCTGGATTTCGGCATGGTAGTGGATGGCGCGGTGGTCATGGTGGAGAACATCGTGCGCCATATGGGGCGCCAGGATTCCTCCAAGCCGGTGATCGTCCGCATTCGCGAGGCCGCCCACGAAGTCCAGCGGCCCGTGTTTTACGCCATCGGCATTATCATCACCGCCTATCTGCCGATTTTCACTCTGCAGAGCGTGGAAGGCCGGCTCTTCCAGCCCATGGCCTGGACCGTCGCTTTTGCGTTGCTGGGCGCGCTCATCTTCTCCATCGTGATCGCGCCCGTCTTGTCTAGCTTCCTCTTCCGCGAGGGCATGAAAGAGTGGCGAAACCCGCTGATGACGCTCCTCACCGCCGGCTACAAATCGGCCGTGCGATGGGCCGTCCGCAGCCGATGGCTGGTTCTGGCCGCGGCTGTCTCTTCTCTCGTGGCCGCGGCTTACCTGATGACCAGCGGCTTGATCGGCTCCGAGTTTCTGCCGCACCTCGACGAGGGCGCCATCTGGGTGCGCGGCACATTGGCGCCAAGCACCGGACCCACCGAAGGCTTCCGCCTCGCCAACCAGGCGCGCATTCTGCTGGCCTCTTTCCCGGAGGTGACCGTCGCCACCAGCCAGGTGGGAAGGCCCGACGACGGTACCGACACCACCGGTTTCTTCAATACCGAATACTTCGTCGATCTCAAACAGAAGGAAGAGTGGCGGCCCATTTTCCACCAGAACAAAGAGGAGCTCATCGCCGCCATGAACCTCCAGTTGTCGAAAATTCCCGGCGTGATCTGGAACTTTTCTCAGCCCATTGCCGACAACATGGAAGAGGCTGTCAGCGGCGTCAAAGGCGAGCTCGCCATCAAGGTCTACGGCAACGATCTCAAGCTGCTCGAAGAAAAAGGCGACCAGATCATCGGCGTGATGCGCCGCATTCCGGGCATTCAGGACCTGGGATTGTTTCGCGTCATTGGCCAGCCCAATCTGAACCTCGTGGTGGACCGCCAGAAGGCCGCGCGTTATCAGATCAACGTCGCCGATGTGCAGGACGCCATTCAGACCGCCGTCGGCGGCGGCGCCGTCAGTCAGGTCCTGCAAGGCGAGGAGCGCTACGACCTCGTCATCCGCTATCTGGCCGAATACCGCGATACCACCGAGGCCATCGAAAAGATCCGCTTGCTCTCGCCCTCCGGAGAACGCGTGTCCCTCGCCCAGCTCTGCACGATTCAGACCATGGATGGGGCCTCGCAGATCTACCGCGAGGGCAATTCCCGTTACGTCGCCATCAAGTACAGCGTACGCGGCCGCGATCTGG
>JBEKDV010000263.1:0-16635 GCA_050014175.1 Candidatus Solibacter sp.
CGTTCCGCTCTGAGCATCCACCGGGCCCGGAGTGCTGATTCCCAGACCGAGAATCCGCCCCTTGGGCACGTTTGACCCCGCCACGGCGCGGAGGGCCTGCTTGATTTCCAGCATCGCGCGAGCACGGGACGTCGTGTTAAGCGTCACCGGGCAGTGAAAGAGCAACCGGCCGCGCAGGTCGATCAGTCCTGCCTCGGCGCCCACTCTGGAAATCGTCAGACCTAACGCACAGGCGAATTCCGGACGCAGTTCCAATAAGACCGGTTTCCGTCCCGCCGGGCTGCGCCGAAGACCGGTTTCGATCAGAACTCCTTGTTCCACCAGTTCGGCGACAATCAGCGACATTGAGGCACGTGTGAGACCTGTCTCCCGTGCCAGTTCGGACCGCGCCACGGCGCCGCGCTGGATCAGGCGCAGCACTCGAAGGCGGTTAATGAACTTCATTTGCAGTGCGTTGAGTGCGATCTTCTTGTGAGCCATTTTGGATTCCGCTCAAAACCCGCTTAATCTTACCATGGCGATTTGTCAAGCTCTTATGCAAGCTCGTATAGTGTCCGCCTGCTGCGTTCGGCGCATAACCTCTTATTCGACAGCTTGACGAACACTGCGGATCGCAAGGCGTCGCCCGCCGTAACCCGCATCATAGTCGAATCGGCTTCTCATCGGCAGCACTGCGGCAGGGCACTCGCCCCTTTGGTTTCTTGCCGGATCGGTGCGCATGCTTCACGCCTTCCCGACCGGACCATCCGCGGTTCACTCGTCAGGACCTCCGCCAAAAATCTACGATAAGAACTGAGCGCCCAATCGGCATCGCGGTATCGATTTGACGTTTCCAGTGCCACGAACTCGCTCATGCCGGACTCATCGATCCAAGTTCAATTGCAATTGATCCGGCGGCGATTAGTAGTCTGCGGCAGCGTCAGGAGTTCTCATGGGCCCGCCCCACGTTTGCCGCGACCGTGCAAGTGGTTCAAGGTTCGACTCAGTCGTGGCCTGACTGCCTCGAAGCATTGCATTCTTCTGCTTCGCCCTCTCCCCGTGCCACCGCCAGCAACTCCGAGGCTGACGCCGTTCCTGTACCTTGTTTCGTGATCGTAATCGAGGCCACCAGATTGCCAAAGCGAGTAGCCTGGACCAGGTCCCCGCAAATACGGAACGCCATGGCGGCTCCCGCATTGAAACTGTCGCCAGCGCCGCAGAGGTCCAAGGGATTGTCCACCTTTCTCCCTGGCACCGCGATCTCGCCTGCCGCCGTCACGACCAGCGCGCCCGCCGCGCCGCTCGTCACAATCATGTATTCGTGACCGATGTGGAGGCGCAACCCGTCGTAATCGCCGCGCCTGCCGATCCGCGAAGACGCCTGGTTGGCTTCATCCTCATTGAGCTTCATGAGCACGTGCCGGAAGTCCTCCGCCCGCACTCGCGAATCGCCCCACACGACTTTCTCCGGATAGGCCAGCGCAAATCCCGCCAGAACTTCCCGCAGACCGGCTGTCACCGTACCACCGGCTCCCTGCTCCATTTGGTCGGAAACGATCACCACGTCGAACCGCGGCGCCAACTCCTGGAATCGTTCGAGAACTTGACGCTCAATTTCGGGCGGCAGCGCGCGCTCACTGACGAAGTCGACTCGCGACAGATCTTCGATGCCCGTGGTGCGGTTAAGCAGTTTGGTGTAGCAAAAAGTCAGGCGGCCCTCGTCCACAATCAACTCTGTTACGATACCCCTGCCAAGCAGGGCTTCGCGCAGTTCGGCGGCATGCCCGTCATCGCCCACCGCGCCGAGCACGGCCACCTTCCCTGCCCCCAACGCCGCTAGGTTTGACGCCACCGTTCCACCGCCGCCCGGCGTCCGCTCCACTTCGACCACCGCAATACGTCGCAGCCCCGTCTCTCGAGAAGGCTCCGCGAACCTGGGTTCGTATCGGCACCACCGATCCAGGCACACATCTCCCACAACCAGCACGGAAAGCCGCGGGATCTCAGCCAGGACTTCGGAGACGGTCACAGCAATCCTCCCAGTGCGCGCCACAACGCCGGCAGTGTGGCCCGGTGGTCGCCCTCAAAATAGTAGCTGGCGCCTCCATCGGCCACTGTGCGGATCAGCATCGTCTTTCGCGGGCGGAAATAGTAGGCAGCCTCGGTCTTCGGAGGCTCCCGGTGAAAATCGCCGGACATCGGCATTAGGTCGAACACCGCCGTGGTGAAATGGCTCACTTCCCGGCTCTGCTGCCGTGCAACGTTGCGCGCCATGGCGAGTGCCTTCAAGTACACTTCGGGAGCCATCACCGCCGAGCCGAAGCTCAGCACGACCCCGCCTTCCAGGTTCTGCACGCTGTTCGCAAATATCAGAAAGTCGCGGTAGCTGGCGGCGCCCAGAGCGGCGCCGTCACAGTTGGGGTGTTCGTGAGTGATGTCGTAACCCACTCCCACATGCACCGTGGCCGGCACGTCCGCGCGGTAGGCTGCTGCCAGCAGGCTCAAATCGCGGTGCGGGTACCCGCTCCCGGCGATGTGCCGGCCGGCGGCTTCGCCGAAACCCAACCCAGGCGAGGCGTTGATGCAATCGTTGAGCAGGCCGGTCTCGGTCCAAAGTCCAAACTCGCCGGTGCGGATGTACCGCGCGACGCTCTCCGTGGTGGCGCCCATCAGCGCCAACTCGAAATCGTGAATTGCGCAGGCCCCATTCATGGCCAGGTGGGTCACAAGACCCCGCTCGATCAGGTCGATGATATGCCGGTTCACTCCGGACTTCAACACGTGGCCGCCACACATTAGAATACGCTCCGCGCCGCGTTCACACGCTTCGCCGAGGCTGCTCGCCACAGCGGCAAGATCGGCGTGCTCATACGGAGGCGCGGCGTCCTCCAGCCGCAGCCAATGGGAGAGCGGAAGATCGTTGTCTCTCTCTCCCAGTGGCCTCAGCTTGAGCAGGCTGCGGTCAAACACCGGGTATTTCGATTGTGAATTCATGCTCCGAATAACCGTCGCTGAAGTTCGTCCAGACAATCGAAGTTCGCAATGATGCAGTCCGCGCCCGCCGCCGCGAGGCGATCGCGCTTCCACGCCTCCACGCGATCGCACTGGAACTCGTCCGTGGCCACGCCGACCGCGAAGCCGCCCACCTGCTTTACGTTTTCGATCTCCACGCAGCCGTCGCCGAAGCCCAATATCTGGTGCCCCGCGCACTCCGCGCCGTTGAGTATGCGCTGAATTAATATGCGTTTGGAGAAGCTCTTATAGTCGTCCTGCGCGCCGTACACACCCCCGTCAAAATACCGTGTAACGCCGAGCAGGTCAGCCTCTTTACGCATGTACTCCTCGTCCGTTCCGCTGGCCAGGTATAAGCGAATTCCGCGCGCACGCAACAGCTCGCACAATGCGATCGACCCGGGAACCAGGTATTTTTCGGGCTCCGCGGTGCGATTGCGCAACTCTTCGATGCGGTATTGCATCTTGGCGTGGAGCCGGTCGAGGTAGCGGTGCTTGTACACCAGTGGGTCGGCAGGACGACCGCCACGCAGTTCCACCTGTCGCGCCAGTTCGATCATCTGGTAGATGGTCTGACGCCCCGTCAGACGGTCCACAAACTCGCGCACCACACTGCGGAGTCGGGGTTCGCCCTCGCCCGTAGAGAGGGCGGCCAATTCCTCCACCATCATCGGGACCATCACATCCACCCACCCGGCGCGCAGCAAGGAAAGGGTGCCGTCGAAATCGAAAACGGCCACCTTCGCACCGACAGCGTTGCTCTCGGGACGCAGGTCTTCGATCGATGCGCTAGTACAATTCGTTGCCAAGTGATCTCCTCATAGAACGCCAGTGCCAACATCCCGTCCCTCGTGAGAATTGAAGGCCGGTGCGTGGACGGGACTAGGAGGCCGCGCGCGGAAGGGGCCGCGCACGCCTCCTGTTTTGCCCTATGGCGCAATAATTGTGATTTTACTGCGGCTCGAAGGTTTCGTCAAATGAATGTACTATCAATGAATTTACCATCATGGCATCGGGTAGCCGAGCTTTCCCGGAACGGCATTCAGCATGCCGATCCAAGCGGGCCACCCGAAGGCGGACTTCCCGGAGTGTTAACAATGCTCTGCCATTCCTAAAATGGCTTGACAAAGAGACAGGGCAGAGTTACCGTGGGTTGGCTTCCTGTTTGCAAGTGAGCGGGCGAATCGCAGGCCCGGCAACTCGCGCAGCCAGGTTCCGGGAGGTTCGACTCCGGTTTTGCCTATCGAGGACAAACTGAGTATGACCAGACAAGAATTTACCAGGGCCCTCGCCGCTGGGTTCGGCGCCACCGCTGTGGGTTACTCCGCTAACGAGACCATCAACATTGGAGTAATCGGTTCCGGCGGTCGCGCGCAACTGTTAATGCGCAACATCGAGCCCATGAAAGGCGCGTGGATCACGGCCGTTTGCGATGTCTGGGACGAGACCCTTGCCAAGAGCGCACAGATCGCTCAACCAGGCGCGTTCCAGACCAAGGATTACCGCGAACTCCTGGACCGCAAGGACATCGACGTGGTCCTGAGTGCCGCACCCGATCACCAGCACGTCCCTCTTACTGTAACTGCGTGCCAAGCCGGCAAGGAAGAAGCCTGTCACGCATGACCTTGCCGAGGGGAGACGCGTGATCGATGCCCAGAACCGTTACACACGCATTGTGCAGGTCGGCATGCAACAACGCAGCATGCCGCACATGAAGAAGGCGTCGAGATCATCCGCTCGGGACAAATCGGAAAGGTTCACAAGGTCCATCTCACCTGGAACAGGAACCGTAGCCGCTGGGACGTCCCGCCGAGTTCAACCAACATTAAGAGCGTTGACTGGAAGAAGTGGCTCCGACCGGCGAAACGTCAGGCCTTCGACGAATACTGGTTCCGGCAGTGGCGCTGGTTCTGGGATTTCGGAGGCGGCATGTTCACCGCTCTAATGGTCCATCAGATCGACATTGCTCACCGGATCCTGAATTTGGATCATCCTGCGGAAGCCACAAGTATTGGGGACGATTTCGCCGCGAAGGGCCTATGGCAAACACCTTACGATGGATGGCGCCACCCAGACACCCACGGTTACTGCGACCATCTTGGGCGCAGGCATTTCAACGACCTGTGCGCTTGAGGGCGGCCGGGTCAAGCTGGCGTTTCCCCACGGCGTCACCCTCCGGGAAGGCCAGACACTTTCGCTTCTGATCGGTTGACTCGGCGGACTCGCAATTGACGGACTCTCATCCGGAGCCAAGGCGTGTTTCGTCGGCTCGCTGGAACGGAAGGTCTCGACCGCCGAATCTCCATTCGCCTACTATTGCGTGGAGCACGGTTGCGATTGCCTGCCTCGCGATCGGTTGTTTGCGGCGAAGCTACCAGACCGGTCCAACTGCTCCGCCCGGGCGCTCCGATCAAGGCAGAAACAGACGCGCAATGGCTTCGCCGATTCCCTGTCCTCCGGGTTGCTCCAGGTGGATGTTGTCTTTGAACCAGCCAAGATCTTTCATCTTCAAGCGGTCCAGACCATTTTGCAGATCCAGGTACGGGTACTTCCTGGCTTCGAACCACGCCGTCCGTTCCTTCCAGGTCTTCGCGTCGGACGGACTGATTCCATCCCGCGGGTTCCAGCACTTAAAGAACATTAACTTGGTTTGCGGCACGGCCTTTGAGACCCGCGCCACCAGCCGCTCGTACTCGAAAAGCGGGTTGGTATTATCCACCGGGCCGCTGCCGCCGCTCTCGGGCTTAGTCACAAAAATGACGGTATAGTCCGGCTGAAACTCCTGGAGGATCTTCTCCCAGCCCGGCTGCCGCCAGATGAAATCATGTGCCCAGTAACCACCGCGCGCGATGTTGTAAACGATCACGCCGGGCGCCGAGTCTTCAACGATCTTACCGTGCAGCCAGAGATCGCCGTCGTGAACCGAATCGACGCGAACCTTATGCCGGCCCGGGGGCGCCTCGAACTTGACCAACCCGATGTCCAGCGGCGCGCCTGGTTTTGCAGGGGCGACGGTTTGTTTTTGACCGTCCAGTGTGACGGTGAACCCGGCCGAGCGGTTGGCGATTGCCTCGCCATCGAATGTAGTGAACGTGCCGCTGCTATACACAACCGTGAACTTGCTGCCATTGCCAACCAACTCGTAGGACGATCGCGGGTCCGAGGTCGTTAGAAAGTCGCCGTTCCATCCGAGATAGGGCCAGATGTCGCCCCGGCTTCCCCAACCGTTCCGCCAGCGTCCATTCGGCCCTTTGTAGTTAATGAAGTCCTTTTCCGTCCAGAGCCATCCGGGCACGGTTCCGCGCTCCGGAGAGTTTCCAGCAAATACCGACCATACGGCTCCGGGCCCGCCATTGCCATAAGCCGCCTGGAGATCTTTCCGGAAGTAGTGCGACCAATGATAGTAGCCATCGCTCAAACTGTCGCCGATGATGAGGATGCGCACTTTGCCGCTCTTGCCCAGATTCCCCGCCTTTTGTTTAAAGCCTGCCATGAATTCGTCGGCATTCTTCAAGCCCTGGCGTGGGTAACCGTCATTCCAAGCCGTACCGGACGCCGGCTGCGCGGCGAGTTGGAAGCACTGCAAAACGGCGAGGATCAGTAGAGTCCGATACACGTGTGTCTCCCAAATCAAAAGGTATAACGAGTTCGATCGGTCGCACATACCCGCCACAATCGCGGCTGCGCCTCTACCTCGAACAACGGCTTCTGTAGTGCTGCGCCCAATACCGCCCCGCCAGCATGCCTCGCTGTGCGTGGCCCAGCCTTCCACTCCAGCGGAGAGGCGTATCTTCGACCGTTGTACCGCGAACCGCCTGACGAATCCGCGCCTGACCCACCACCCGCGCCCCGGGACGTTCGGTGAGCGCTGGAGAGCAGTGAAAGGCCTTAATTAAGATACCATTTGTCAATCGCATTCACAATCGCGAGGAGTGATGCTATGCCATGCCTGAACCGACGCGGGTTGGAGGCACGGAACGCTCGGTTGCTCCACCGGCCTCGTCGCGGTTGCCTGAAATTCCAACCGGAAGGTTCGGATGCGTAACGATCGAAACCGTCGTGGCTTCTTGCGCGCCGCAGGCGTCGCTGTGGCCCGTGCTCCGCCGCTGCTGGCCCAAAGCGCCGCGTCCCGCTCTCGCATCGTGGGCGCGAACGACCGCATTCGCGTGGCTCTGATCGGCTGCGGCGGCATCGGTAGCAACGACCTGAAAAACTTCCTGAGCATCAAAAACACCGAATGCGTGGCCCTCTGCGATGTGGACGCCGAGCGTAGCGCGAAAGCCCTCAAGAGCATCGTGGAACCGCTGGCCCAGTCTCCCGGCCTGATCACCAAGGACTTTCGCAGGGTGGTCGAGTTGCGCGACCTGGACGCGGTCATGGTCGCCACACCCGATCACTGGCACGCGCTCTGCACCGTCGCTGCCTGCCAGGCCGGCAAGGATGTCTATGTCGAGAAGCCGCTCTCGCTCAGCATCGCTGAAGGACGCGCGATGGTGGAGTCCGCCCGCAAGTATAACCGTGTCGTCCAAATGGGAACCCAGCAGCGCAGCGCTCCGCATTATACCCAGGCGATCAACCACGTCAACAGCGGAAAGCTCGGCAAGATCCGCCTGGTGCGCGCGTGGGCCTACCTGGATGGATTGAATCCGCTGCCGGCGGAGCCGGACAGCGCGCCACCACCTTCCGTGGACTACGACATGTGGCTGGGCCCGGCGCCGAAGCGGCCCTTCAACAAGAACCGTTTCCATTTCAACTTCCGCTGGTATTGGGACTATTGCGGCGGCCTCATGACCGATTGGGGCGCGCACATGATCGACATCGCGAATGGGGGTATGGGTATCAAAGCGCCTACGTCCGCGGTTGCCGCGTGCGGAAAATTTGGCTATCCCACCGACGCCACGGAAACACCGGACACCCAACACGTGATCTGGAAGTTCCCTGAGTTCAGCATGATCTGGGAACATGCGGCGGGGCTCGGGCGCGGGCCCGAAGCGCGCGACCACGGCGTTGCGTTTCATGGCGAAAACGGTCTACTCGTGGTGGATCGCCTCGGTTGGGAAGTCTATGCCGAGAGCCGCCATCCCAATGGCGGATCCCGCGAGTTTCGAGGCCTGGGCGTGCCCAGACAGATCGTCTACAATGACGACTCCCACCAGCGGCACGTGAGGAATTTCGCCGATTGTGTCCGTTCCCGGGGTCGCCCGGTATCGGAAGTGGAAATCGGTCATAACTCGATGATCGCCTGTCATCTGGGCAATATCGCCTACCGCCTCGGATGCCAGGTGAACTGGGACGTCGACAACGAAAAAATGATAAACGACAGGGAGGCGCAGAGTTACGTCATGCGCGAGTATCGTGATCCGTGGAAGCTTACGTTGTGATTCGGGTAGTGACCGTCTCGAGCGCCGCCCCGATGTTCGCGCCAGTCGATTCTCAGGCGCGCCTGCGTTTGCGGTTCTCAGATCCTCCCGCGGAGTGCCGTCGAACTTGTGCCTGGCGCCATCCGGATCCGACGGTGGCAGCGCGAGTCAAGGCCCGGGAAGCGGAAGACTCACGCCGAACCAGCTGCGGAATCCCATCAGACTTTACATGATTATTTATTAACTTGACAAATACTTACACACGGAATATTATCCAAGACAACTGCTGCGGGGCAGCACCGTGTGTGAGAGTCTCGAATACTGAATTGAGGAGTCTCGTAAATGTACCCTGTGCGTGCAATCAGCCAAGTCGTGCGAATAGCATTAGCAACATTGCTATGTTTAGGGGCCGCCAACGCCCAGAGTAGCTTTGGCGCCCTTACCGGATCGGTGACGGACCCGGTCGGAGCCGCCGTTCCCCAGGTCGTAATTAAAGCGACAAACATCGAAACCGGCGCTACCGCGCAAACCACTACCGACGAAACCGGGCTCTACAACATTTTCTCCTTGATCCCCGGATCGTACAAACTAGAAGCTCAGAAAGCAGGCTTCGAGAGAACCGACGTGGAACACGTTACTCTCTCCACCAGCCTGACGACCAGCGTGAACATCGTGCTTCGCATCGGCAAGGTCAGCGACACGATCACCGTGTCGGCGCAGGCGCCATTGCTCACCCCCACCACCCCGACGGTCGCGACCACCGTGGAGCAGGATATCGTGACCAGCCTGCCCTATGGCGAGAGAGGCACGCTAGGAGTGGCGCTATTGGTTGCCGGCGTGCAAGGCAACCCGTTCGATTCCATGGGAGTGGACAGTGAGAATCCCGGCCCCTATACCGGTTATGTGCTGCCGGGAGCCTCGCTCGGCGTTGGCGGCGCGCCTCCAGGCCGCAGCATCATTCTTGTGGACGGCTCTGACGTGACCCAGACCAGCTTCCCGCGCGCGGGCATTCAGGTCTCTGGCGATATGGTGCAGGAGACCACGGTGATCGTAGGCGGAATTCCCGCCCAATATGGCAGGACGATGGGAGGAGCGATCGTCCAGTCCACTCGCGGTGGCACCAACGGCCTCCACGGCGCGGCGAGTTGGCGCCATAACGACCTCGGTTTCAACGCTTTCCCCACCGGCGCCGTGGTCAAGGCGCAGAACCATCAGCAGTTCTTTGGCGGCGTCGTCGGAGGACCGATTCTACTGCCCAAGTTATATAATGGCAAGAATCGCACGTTCTTTTACTTCGGTTTCGAGCCCAGCCGGCTCCAGACCACTGTCAACCAGCAAGGCAGGGTGCCGCTTCCCTCCGATTTGCAGGGCGATTTTAGCAACAATTACGACTTTATCAACACGACGATTCTGGCCAGTCAAGGCGCGGCGGCTGCGCTCGCTGCTCCGCGCACGGGAGGAGTTTATTATCAGTCGGCAATCAACGCCGACGGCTTTCCCACCGGTCCCTTGTATTCGAGTAACAGCCAGTACGTCGCGGTGCCCAACAATAATCTCTCCGCGCAACTCGCCAAGAACCCCTTCGCGAAGTACCTTCTCTCGAACATGCCGACACCCCAGAATCCGGGGCCGTATTTCACCTTCTTCAACCAGAACGGGCTCTGGAACAATGCCGGGAACAACGTCTCCTACATTCGCGGAGTCAACAATACCGACAATCGTTTCGCCGCCCGCCTCGATCACAACCTCAGCGATAAGGACCGCCTCTTCATTCGCTTCACCAATGTCCCACTGACCTCGGCCCGATTCTTCGGCCTGCCCGCGAGTTTCCCCGGATCCCTCTCTCCCTCCGACCAGTCCTGGGCCAACGACTCCGCCCTCAACGAAACTCACGTGATCAGCCCATCCATGGTGAATGAGTTGCGTCTCATGTACATGCGGAACCGGCAGATCCGCGGCGAAAATGTCGCCGCGACCAGCAAGGACTGGGGGGCCTCCTTCGGCCTGACCCCCGCAATCAACGGGGCCGGATTCCCGCAGGTCGCCTTTGGCCCCGCGGTTTTCAACGGCCCGGCCTTCGGTACGACCGGCCTCCTGGCCGATGTCGACGAGAACTACCAGTTCTCCGACGATGTCACCTGGACCCACCGAAATCACACCATCCGTTTTGGTGCCGATATCCGCCGGCTGCAGTCGAACCAGCTCAATCTGGGTGGCCTGTACGGTGGTGCCTACAGCTTCAACAACACCCAGACCAATAACGGATCCACGGGCGGGACCGGTTATGCCTCGCTGATCCTCGGTCTGATCGGCGGCTATACTAACACGCCCGTCGAAGTGCCCAACTACTACCGCTACCACTACTACGCCGGTTTCGTTCAGGACGACGTCAAGATCTCCCCAACCCTGACCCTGAATCTTGGCGTTCGCTATGAAGTGGAGACCCCCCGCATCGACAAGTTAAACTACCAGGGAACTTTCATCCCCTCCCTGACCGGCACGCTGAATGGCCTGCCTGCCACCGGCGCCTTCTGCTTTTCCGGCAGTTGCGGTCTGCCCACGTCCCTGTGGCCCACCAATCACCTCGGCTTTGAACCCCGGCTCGGCGTTGCCTGGGCGCCAACCAATAAGATGACGGTTCGCGCGGCCTTCAACCTTTTGCGCATCCCGCTCACCGGCTATGGCAACACCGCCAACCCGAATTCCCAATCAGCCCGTCGACTACATCACGAATCTGGTGGGACCGTTGGTCTCCGCCCTCTCCACGGTGAAGGGAGGTGGGCCGTTCTTCTCCATGGTGAGCAACTTCTCCCCGATCTACGTCCAGCAGAACGATGCCATGCCCTACGCCACGCAGTGGGGCTTGACCGTGCAATACCAACTCAGCCGCCAGACCATGCTGCAAGCCGGTTACCAGGGACTTCGCGGAGTGCATCTCATCACCAACCTCTCACCCAGCCTGAACAGCCCCAGCTTGGCCAGCATCCGGAACCTCATCGCCTCGGGCATCAACGCCACCACCCAGAACATCCCCAACCCCTACCACCTCACCAATTTCGGCAGTACCGCCATCAACAACGAGTCTGCCTTTCAGGCCCTGCTGCCGTACCAGAATTTCTACAACTGGGGCAACGCGGGGACAGCGGGCATCCCCGAGTACTTCAATCGCGCAGGCGGTTCCATCTATAACGCCCTGTATCTCAACCTGAGCCAGCGTCTGAACTGGGGCGTCTCCCTTCAAAGCAGCTTTTCCTGGTCCAAGTCTATCGACGATAGCGGCTCCGACAACAATTTGCAGAATGCCGGCCCCTTCGCGGCCAGTACGATCCAGAACCCGTATGACCTGAAAGGTGAGCGCGCGGTCTCCAGCTTCGATATCCCTGCCAAGTTCACGCTCGGATATTCGTGGACACTACCGCTGGGCAGCGGCAAACTGCTCTCCACCCACGTGCGCGTGTTGGATGCGATCATCGGACACTGGACCACATCGGGCGTCTCCATTATTGAGTCGGGACAGCCCTTCGCTCCCACGGTCGGAAGCGGCGGGACCTGGCTCTCCCCGGGCGGCGGGACCAACCTGCTTCCTTACGGGTACGGAGTTCGCCCCGACATCGCGCCCGGACAAGCCTGCATCAATCCCAACTGGAGTTCTTCGAACCAATGGGGGACGGGCACGGCGGCCTACATCAACCCGAACTATTTCGTCATGCCCGGTACCGTCGGCAACCCCTCGTTTGGAGACGCTCCGCGTACCAACACAAACTGCCGTTCGCCGCACGTGCTGAAGTTCAACATGGCGCTGCGCCGGGTGTTCCCGCTGGGACTGGGCGAGAAACGCTCCCTCAGTGTGGGACTGGATGCCCTCAGCGTCTTCAACCATGTCAATATGTACCTCCCCGGCAACAATAACTTTACCCAGTTCAACGCCTGGAGCGCGACCGCCGGTTTCACCACCCAGGCGAACTTCGGACAACTCAGCCAGGCGAACTCGCAGGGCGACAATCGAGTCATTCAGCTGAATATCAAATTGCTCTTTTGATCGCTTCGGCAATCTAAAAGCGGTGTGCCGATCACGCCCGCTCTTTTCAGTGCCGGAGGTGGTATTTGCGCTCCAGAGTGGAAATGGCTTGGCCGGCCGTTGACGGTCCGGTGAGGAAAGTTGAGACCACAGATTATGACACCCCAATCTCCTGAAATCAGAAAAAGCCGCCGTGGATTCGTCAATCGTCTGCTCGGCGCCGCCACTCTGGCCGGGGCGGCGCCCGCGGATATCCAGGCCGAGCCCGCAGTGACAGCGGGAGCATCCACCATTCCAGGTTACGCCTGCGCTCAAGACCACAAAACGCTCAAGCAATCCAGCTACGACCGCACCGGAGGAAACCGCGATTCGTGGACCATTCCGGCCAACGGAACGCTGGAAGTCTTCAAAGACGAGGGCCCCGGCATCATCACACACATCTGGTTCACGATCGCCGCCGCGAGTGGAAACCATCTGAAGGAACTGGTCCTGCGCATCTACTGGGAAGGCAGCGCCAAACCCAGCGTGGAGGCGCCCGTCGGCGATTTCTTCGGCTTGACCCTGAACTCGTACTTCGTCTACCAGTCCACCTACTTATCCTGCGCGCCTGTCAAAGCGTTGAACTGCTATTTCGCGATGCCGTACCGCCGCTCCGCGCGCATCGCCGTGACCAACGAGGGCAAGCAGCCGGTCAATGCATTTTATTCGAACATCGATTACTCCAAGCAGAGCGCGTTGCCGGACAACGCCATGTATTTCCACGCGCAGTACCGGCAGCCAATCGAATTACGTGTATGTCGAGACGCGCGGCCGCGGGCACTTGATGGGGATCGCTCTCGGCGTCCTGCAAAATGCGCCGGGCTGGTGGGGCGAAGGCGACGACATGATCTTCATCGACGAGGAATCCAAGCCGGTCATCAATGGTACCGGATCGGAGGATTACCTGCTTGGAGCCTGGGATTTCGGCGGCCGTGACGGCGCACAACCGTTCGCGCATTCCATGAACGGCGTTCCCCTCCTGGTCGCACCGGAGCGCACGGGAGGCCAGTACTGTTGCTACCGCTGGCACGGCGATAACCCCGTCACGTTCGAACGGTACCTCAAACACACCATGGAGCACGGCCACGCCAACGATCGCGGCGACAACTTCTTTTCCGTGGCCTACTGGTATCAAGCCACCCCGTACACGGATTTCCCCACATTGCCTCCCGTTGAGGCCCGCATTCCACAGGTGAAGACCGCCTAGTGGCCACGATATTTGAGTAGGTCGAAACGCTGACCCGATCCGCGGCGCCCCCGAGTCTGGTCGCGTGGGCCAACGGAACCGGTTGAGGAGAGAGACATTGTTAATTCATCGATCGATTTTGTTCGCGTTCATTGCGTTTGCGGGGTTGCCGCTGAACGCCGCCGTGAAAGTCGAAAAGACCGCATATAAGGGCTGGCAGCATTGCTACCGCATCAGCAACGGCGAAGTGGAAGCGATCGTCACCGGGGATGTGGGGCCAAGAGTGATCAGCTTCGGCTTCGTGGGTGGGCAGAACTTCTTCAAGGAATACCCCGACCAACTCGGGAAGAGCGGCGAACCGGCGTTCCAGTTGCGCGGGGGCGACCGTGTGTGGAAGGCCCCCGAAGATCCGGTGGCGACCTGGGCGCCCGACAACGCCACCGTGGAAGTTCGAGTGACTCCCACGGGAGTGATCGCCCGCGAACCCCTCGAGCCGCTGACAAAATTGCAGAAGGAGATCGAGATCTCCATGGCGGCATCGGGTACGCAAGTCACGGTATCGCACCGGATCTCGAATCGATCGCTCTTTCCTCTGGAATTCGCGCCGTGGGCTCTCACCATGATGGCTCAGGGCGGAGTCGTGGTCACGGGGTTTCCTCCCCGCGGGACCCACCCCGCCAATCTCGAAGCCACCAATCCACTTGTTATGTGGGCGTATACGGACCTCTCCGATCCCCGCTGGAAAATCACCCGCAAGTATCTCACGCTGCGGCAGGATCCGAACAACTCGAATGCGCAGAAGATCGGATTGTTCAATTCCGACACATGGGCGGCGTATCTTCTCAACGGCGAGGCCTTTATCAAACGCGCCAAGGCCGATCCCACAAGGACGTACACCGATTTCGGCTGTTCCTTCGAGACCTTCACCAACAACGAATTTCTGGAAATCGAAACCCTTGGTCCCCTGACGAAGCTCGTGCCGGGGCAGCAGGTCGAACAGGTGGAACATTGGGGGCTCTTCCGCAACGTTCGGCCGGCCGGACTCACCGACGAGGAACTCACCCGGGTGTTGATCCCGCTCAAAGAGACCACCCGATGAAATTTCACCGGTATATGCACCGCTCCGTCAGCTTGGTTTGGATCTCTCTCCTGGTCTGTTCGGTGGTGGCTGCGCCCGCGGCCGAAACCATCGATCTGCGAGGCTATGGAAAGGTGGCTGCCGATTTCACGGACAGCCGCGCGGTGTTCGCGTGCGAAAGCGTGGAGAAGGCCGATATCCTCCTTGGCAAGATGCTCGCCGATCTCTTCTGGGATGCGGGCGGCGAGGCCGGCGAACGCGTGATGGATGTAGATGGCGTCATGGTGACGGTACACTCCTGGGCGCCGTATGGAGTGCTGGCCGTCGCGCGAGTCGGCACGCGGGTCCTGGCAATTGGAGCGGCCGACGACCAGGCATTGCATGTGCGGATACGCCAGTTTCCGGAATTTCTCCGCGGCAAACCCGTCTTCGCGCCCACGAAACCGTACCCGCGCTACCTCGACCATTACGATCTGCGCGCCTACAAAGCCTATACCGGCGCGATGAAGGCGACCCAGGGACAGACGCTGGAGAGCCACTGGACCTTCCTGAAGAAGTTCGGGATGGGAGGCATCGCATTCCAGAGCCTCTCGCCGGTCCGTTCGCAAGCTCCCGGCCTGGTCAACTTCGTCGCCAGCGACTATGAGATGAATGCCGCGGACCAGCAAGGCGGCGTCGCGTCGATCGGTTTGACGGGCGGTGGCGAGGTCCCGTTGTGGATCTACAACCGCATGCCCGAGGGTATGATGCAACCATCGCCCACCACACTCCTCAGCGCGTGGCAAGGCACGGGGCCGACCGGGTCGCACTACGAGAGCTGGTGGCTGCCCGTGGAGCAGCGAGCGTCGGGTGCCTTGTTATATCTGCGCCAGGCGATGGAGCATTACCGCGATCATCCGGCTCTGAGCGCGTGGCACCTGTACGGGGGCAGCCCTGGCGCCGAACTCAGCTACCACGACCGTTTCGGCGAATTCTGGGACTACTCGCCGGTTGGCGTGGCGGCCTTCCGCACGTGGCTGCGGCAGGTGCGGAAATATGACCTGCCGGCGCTCGGCCAACTATGGTACAGCGACCGGGCCCACTTCACCAGTTGGGAGCAAGTGCAGATTCCCGATGTCAACGGCTTCTACGGCGCGCTGGGCCAGACGGCCCTGCGGCTGGCGGATGGCTGGCGCGTGGCCACTGCCCGCAATGGAATCCAAACACCGCCTCCGCCAGACGACCCATCGTGGATTCCGGTGGCGATGCCACCCTCGCAACAGCAGGTGCTCGTGCCATGGGGCGAATCCTTCTTTCGCGTGGAGTTCGATGCGAAGGAGTGGGCCACGCGATCGCGCGCCTGGCTGGTTTGCGACGCGCTGTCGCGTTCCACGAATCCAGTCGTTGTCTGGCTCAATGGGGAGAAGCTGGGCGAAACGGTCACCAATGCAGCGCCCATTTCTTTCTCCATAGCGGGCCGGCTGAAGCAGGGAAAGAATGAGCTTGTGGTGCGGGTGCCGCGCAACGGTCCGGAAAGCTCCGACGGGAAGGAAATCAGGGAAGGGAGGATCATTGGCCCCGTCTTCCTGACCGCTACTGAGCCGGTTGCATTCCCATACCTCGGCCAACAGGCGAATGCCCGCTATGTGGATGTGCGCGAATGGCAAGCGGCAGGCGTTACCAGTTCCCATCGCACGCTGCTGCAAACGGCCCTGGCGCTCGACCCCAACCATCCGTTCAACCTCTCCGGTTCCGCGCAGGAAGTAACCGACCAGATGTCGCTGTTGGCGGAGGAATTTGGCGCCAGCGTGCAACACACCGGGCGCGAGGCGTGGTACCACCCGTGGTGGGCCGGCATCGGCCTGCTGGGCGGCTTCTACGGCACCAGCGAGGAAAGCGCCCAGACCACGGGCATCAGCCTCACCCGCGAGCTGGGGCGAATGATGCTGGATGGCGACTCCAACCACAACCTGTTTTACAGCCT
>JBEKDV010000264.1:0-11025 GCA_050014175.1 Candidatus Solibacter sp.
CCCGCTTCACGCCCGATTGGCTACATGTCGAATGGGCAATTTACATGGTGAGTTCCTTTCATCTCACAAGATCAGCCAGGCTTGGCCTGGCGCACCCGATGAACGCCGATGAACGCCGATAAAACGGTTTTGTGCTTATCCGCGTTCATCGGCGTTCATCGGCGGCCCAATGTCTTTTCCGGGGAGCCGATCTCGCGGGGCAGGGCTTAATGGAGGTAGACTCTCAGTCAGAGGTAATCATGGACGTAGATCGCAGATTATTCCTGCTCGGCTCGGCATCATTGGCCGCTCATGCTTTTCAATCCGAAAATGCAGTCAACACCGCGATGATCGGCGTAGGCAATCGCGGATCTTTTTTGTTGTCGGCCGTGCTCAAGCAGCCGAACGCGAAAGTGCTGGCGCTGTGCGACATCAAGCCGGACCGCCTGGACAAGGCGGCCACCGCGGCCGCTAAGGATAACCCGGCCACCTATGCCGACTGGCACAAGGTCATCGAGAGAAAGGACGTGGATGCGGTATTTATCGCGACGCCACCCTACCTGCACTCCGAAATGGCCATCGCGGCGATTAAGGCCGGCAAGAACGTGTATTGCGAAAAGCCGGTGGGCGCCACGGCGGCGCAAGTGCGGGCGCTGCTCGATGCGGCCAAAGGGTCGAACAAAGTGTTCGTTGCCGGACAGCAGTTACGGTCGCAGAAGGGACTTCAGGAAACTGTCCGCAAGATCCGCGAGGGCGTGATTGGCGACGTGATCATGGTGAAGGCCCAACGGCACGCGGCGGCGGACCTCGACCATGACGGAACGTCCGGCGATTGGTACTTCGACGTGACGAAATCGGGCGGGTACCTGATCGAGCAGTCGGTGCACAATCTGGATTTGTGCAACTGGGCGATCGGGGCACATCCGTTGCGCGCCGCCGCCTTTGGGGCCATCGTGTTTTACAAGAACGACCCTCCGGGACGCACGATTTTCGACTGCGGGAGCATCACCTACGACTATCCCAACGGGGTGAAGATGTCTTTCACGCAGAACGTGTTTCACCCCGCGTCGATGCCCAACGGCAATCAGTACGTTTACGTGTACGGCACCAAAGGCGCCATAGACTTGATGACCGGGACCATGTATCCCCCGGGGCGAGGCGCCCAACCCGTGGTGTTGGCGCCCAGGCAGAGGGAAGACGAGTTCGCGCATATCGCGGCGTTCTACGAATCCGTCGCCCATGGCGCACCGCCCCCGGTGGACATCAAGGTGGGGGCCACGGCGGCGCTCACGGCCATTCTGGGTCATGAGGCGATGGTGCAGGAAAAAGTGGTCAAGTGGAGCGATTTCGGCGTCGACCTGTAAGACGGTTACACCGGTGAAACCCGCTTCCAGACGGCATAAGCCGCCGCGCCCAGCGCCAGCGTAAGCAGGCCGAAGCCGGCGAATGCCCAGCCGGACGTGAGGAAGATGTAGACCCACCCGAAGAGGGCGACGATGCTGGGAAGCGGGTATAACCACATGCGGAAGGGCAGAACGATGTCCTGCCGGTACTTGCGCAGGTGGCGCAGCGCCAGAATCTGACCGATGAACTGAACCAGAATCCGCGAAGTCAAGAGCGCCGAAATCACCGTGTCGAGATTCCAGAAAGAAGCGCCGATGGAAAGCAGTCCCATGACGAGCAGCGAGACGTGGGGAAACTTGCCTGTGGGGTGAAGGCGCGCGAACGCGGGGAAAAAGTGGCCGTTGACGGCGGCCGCATAGGGGATGCGGCTGTATCCTAAGAGCAGCGCGAAGACGGAGGCAAAGGCGGTCCACAGAACCAGCACGGTGACCGCCGACGCCGCCTTGGTGCCATAAAGCCGCTCGATGAATTGGGCGGCGATGAACTTGGATTGCACGGCCTCGCGCCACGGCACCACGCCAATGATGCTGAGGTTCAGGAGCGCATAGATCGCCGCCACGGCCAGGACGGAATAAACAATGGAACGCGGAATCACGCGCTCGGGGTTGCGCACCTCGCCGCCGACGTAGCAGATGCTGTAGTAACCCATGAAATCGTACATGGCAATGAGCATGGCGGAGCCGAGTCCGGTAACGAAGCCGGTGGAAAAGGTGAAGGCGTTGGGCGGAAAATCGAAGGCTACCTTGGAATGAAAATTCATGAGGCCGCTGGCGATGATCCAGAACACCGTCACCAGCATGCCGATCCAAAGCACCACGGTTAACCGCCCCACGGCAGTGACCCCGCGATAGAGCAGAGCGATCACGGCCACGCCCACGGCCAGGCTCACTAGCCGGGTTTCGGCGGGCCCCATGCCGTGCCAGAAATAGCCGACATATTGCGAAAAACCGATGTACCCGGAGGCGATCTCCAGTGGGCCGCTGAAGATGAACTGCCAGATGAAAAGGAACGGCAGGATGCCGCCCAGGCTGGTCTTGCGGAAGGCTTCGCGCAGGTAGAGGAAGGTGCCGCCGGTTCCCGGCATGGCGGCGGCGAGCTCGCTCCAGACCAGGCCGTCGCAGAGCGCCAGGCCCGCGCCCAGCAGCCAGCCCAGCATGCACTGCGGGCCTCCCATGGTGGCGATGATCAGGGGAATGGTGATGAACGGCCCGACGCCGACCATGTTGCTCATGTTGAGCGCGGTGGCCTGGAGGAGTCCGAAGCCGCGCACCAGGCCGTCTTCTGCGGTGGAAGCGTGATGAGTGTCTGGCAAGGCGCGGGCTCAGAGTTTGCGAATGAAAGCGAGGTTGCGGGTCATATCCGCTTCCACGGTGGCGCCCTGATGTACGTCCGTTTCGAGGTTGGAGTAACCCGAGAAACCGATGTCGCGAATGGCCTGCACGACGGCTGGAAATGGAATGGTGCCTTCGCCCATGTAGTGGGGGTTGTCTTTGAGGTGAAACTGGCAGATGCGGTCTTTTCCGAGCCAGCGGATCTCTTTCACCACGTCGAAGCCGGCTTGCGTGGAGTTGCCGACATCGTAGTAGACCAGGACGTTCTTGGAGCGGGCGCGGTCCATGATGCGCACGTTATCCTCGGCGGAGATGGTGTTTTCCAGGCCCAGGATGACGCCTGCCTTTTCGGCTTCCGGGCCAAGCGAGCGGAGGGCGTCGCCGGTGTAATCCATTTCGGCGCGCGTTCCCAGAGACCATTTGCCAAAGAAGGGCAGCAGCAGCACCGAGGTTTTCAGCGCCTTGGTGAGGCGGATGGAATCGAGCACCCACTTGGGCGCCTTGGGGTCGCTCTTGAGGCCGTTGTCATGCAGGCGATCGACACAGGTTCCATCGATGGGGCAGTGGTTCTCGGTGGCGGCCTGCAGGTAGCGGCCAATGATCTCGGGGTTGTCCAAAGGGAGCTTGTCGTCCACAATCTTTCTACCGAAGGAAATCTGGACTCCATCGAAACCGAGCTTGGCGGCCAGCGACAGGGCTTCCACCTTGGCGTCGAGCTTCAGATTCCAATCGGTGACACCGATGAGGAGTCTGCCGGCGGCGGGACGGGCGAGACGACTGCCGAGAGCGGCAATCGCGGCGGAACGGAGCAGTGTGCGGCGCGTTGGATTGGTCATAGGTAAGATTCTCGCACCCGGACGCGGTTTGCGCATCCATGCCGTGCCTCGAAGTTTTCCGGCGCGTGCTATGGGAGTACACTATGGCTGTTCCCGGCGGATGGAACAGATACCTGTGAGGAGGATGGAAGATGAAGTTTTCGGCTACCACCGTGGTGTTGGCGGGCGGGCTCGGCGTCATCATCGGAATGATGACGACGGCGAGGCGTCCGGACGTCGCATTGGCTCAGACTACCGTTACGGGTCAAGCCGCCAATGACGGCAAATTGCGTGTGATCGTTTTTGGCGCCCATCCGGACGACGCGGAGTATCGCGGCGCCGGCGTGGCCATGAAGTGGGCAAAACTGGGGCATCACGTGAAGTTCGTGTCGGCCACCAACGGCGACATCGGGCACTGGGAAATGGCGGGCGGGCCGCTGGCGCTGCGCCGGAAGAAGGAAGTCCTGGCCGTGGCACAGCGGCTGGGCGTCACCACCGAGGTGTTGGACATCCACGACGGCGAAATCATGCCTACGCTGGAGAACCGGCGCACGTTTACGCGGTTGATTCGCGAATGGAATGCCGATGTGGTGATCGCCAACCGGCCCAACGACTACCACCCCGATCACCGCTACACTTCGATCCTGGTGCAGGACTCGGCCTACATGGTGGGCGTGCCGTTCTTTGCGCCGGATGTGGCGCCGCTGAAGAGAAATCCCGTGTTCCTGTACGCGTCGGACCACTTCCAGCGGCCGAATCCGTTCCGCGCGGATGTGGCGGTGGGAATCGACGACGTGATGGAACCGACGATAGACGCACTGATGCTCATGGAATCGCAGCTTCAGGAAGGCGGCGCGGACGGGCATGCCGGACTGTTTCCGGCGGACGAAGCGGGGCGGCAGCGGCGGCGGGACGAGGTGCACAGGGAGCTCGAACGCCGCTATGCTTCGCAGGCGGACCACTACCGCGACGCGCTGGTGAAATTCTACGGTGAGGAGCGTGGGCGGGCGATCCGCCATGCGCAGGCGTTCGAGATCTGCGAGTATGGGCGGCAGCCTACGCAGGCCGATTTGAAGCAAATCTTCCCGTTCTGAAAAGATTTCCGTGAGGCGGGCCGGATTCGTGTAGAATAGCAGCAAAACTTCGCTTAAACGAGGGCTTATGACAGACGAAAGTTCGAACTCCGGCCGCCGGGAATTTCTGAAGACGACGGGCAGCGCGGTGGGCGCGGCGATTGGCGCGGGGTTTCCCGCGATCCTCTCGGCGCAGACCGTCACCAACGCCATCAAGGTAGGTTTGGTGGGCTGTGGAGGCCGCGGCAGTGGCGCCGCCGCCCAGGCATTGCAGGCGGACGACTACAACGAGCTCACCGCGGTGGCCGACATCGATCAGTCGCAGTTGGATAAGTGCCTGGGGTCGCTGAAGCGCAATGCGAGGAACGGCAGCCGCGTCAAAGTGGATCCGGCGAATCAGTTTGTCGGGTTGAATGCCTACCAGAAAGTAGTCGATAGCGGCGTGGATGTGGTGCTGCTGGCGACGCCTCCGGGCTTCCGCCCCACGCATCTGGCGGCGTGCATCGCGGCCAACAAGCACGTTTTCTGCGAAAAACCGGTTTCCACGGACGCCCCCGGGGTCCGCTCGGTGATCGAGACGGCGGACAAGGCCGCGCAGAAGAAACTCTCGCTGGTGGCGGGCTTCTGCTGGCGCTATAACAACATGATCCAGGATACCTTCGCGCAGGTGGAGAGCGGCGCGATCGGGCGGCTGGTGGCCTATTACGCCACTTACTATACGAGCCCGGTGAAGCCGATGCCGCCGGCCAGCTCGCGGCCCCCCGGCATGAGCGACGTGGAGTGGCAGATTCGCAATTGGTACAACTTTGTCTGGCTGTGCGGAGACAGCATCGTGGAGCAGGCGGTGCACAGCGTCGATAAGATCGCCTGGGCGATGCACGACGAGCCTCCGACGAGCTGCGTGGCCGTAGGAGGGCGCGTGATTCCGGCGGAGGGCGGCAACATCTACGACCATTTCGAGGTGAACTACCTATACCCGAATGGCAGGCGGGCTTTCCTGGCCAACCGGCAGATTGCGGGCTGTTACAACGAGAATTCCGACTACATGCTGGGCGTGGATGGCACGTGCACCATCGGGCGGGGTCCGCGGCCGAGCATCGAAGGCAAGACGACCTGGACCTTCAGCGGCCAGCCATACAACATGTACCAGCGGGAACACGACCTGCTTTTCGCCTCGATCCGGAAGGGCGAACCGATGAACGACGGCAAGCGCATGGTGGGGAGCACGATGCTGGCCATCATGGGACGCATGGCCGCTTACACCGGCAGACAGGTCACCTGGGATGAGGCAATGAACTCGCAGGAGAAGCTCTTCCCCGAGGACCTGAAGTGGGATGGCAGCTTCGACGCGCCGCCTCTGGCGAAGCCCGGCGTCACCAAACTGATCTGAGGCGGAACGTCAGTCCACCAGACTTGTGGGGCAGCTTGGCAAGCTGCGGACAGCGGCGGTAACCAACCGCCGCGCAGGTTTCCAACCTGCCCCACACTCAGTCCACCAGCTTGAGTGTTCCGAATACCTCCGGCGTGTGAAAAGTGGGACGGTGAGTCGGTTGCCAGACGATCGACTTGTGATTGGGCCGCGCTCCCTGCGAACGGAAGAAATTGACGCGCAGCGTATTGCCGGCAGCGGCGGCGCGCGCATCCACGGCGGCGCAGGGAATCCGCATGAAAGCGTACCAGATTTTGGCGGCCTGATCGATGCGGGCGGAGGTCTGGAACCCGGAATTCCACACCCATCCGTCTTCGTGCCGCGGAGCGTCCAGGTCGATATCGAGATCGATCCATTCGCCCTGCGGCGAGATCTCGAATTCCTTGTACCGCCGGATATTCTTGAAGTCCGAGCCGATAAACACCTCGGCCACATCCCATTTCCAAAGCTCGTTGGTTTCGGTTTCGGTTTTGGGCTCGGGCTTCAGATTGAGCTGCTCGTAGGGGCAGATGAAGAGAAAATACAAGTTCCCGTCCGTCCACCGGGACCGGATTTCGCTCCGGTATCCCGGCACCGGATTTCCCGAGCCGTCGCGTTCGGCGAAAATCGGGGCGATTCCGCGCCAAAAGGCGGAGTTGGGGTCCGTGTCCGCGGACGTATCGCGCGGTGCCCTTTTACTCTCGATCTGGTCGGCCCCGATGGCCAGGCCGGCCGTCAAGGCGAGCAGGCAGGCAGCGCCGGCTAATGGTTTCGGTTTCATGCGATGGCTCCTTATCTGCGCGATCTACGCGGAGAGACTTAGCAGGCGAGCCGCGTTCTCCCCATACACTTTTCGCAGGACCTGTTCGCTGAGTCCGACGCCGTAGATGCGCCACCGGCCCTGCGGTGGAATGGCCGCCGGGGCGTAGTCGAAATACTCATCCTCGGTTTCCAGAAAGCGGTAGTAAATTTCGTAAAGCGCGTCGCCGAACGTCTGCTGCGGCGTGCTGGTGCCGGCGCTCGCGTCCGTGCCGAACACGATGCGGTCCTGGTATTTGTCGAAGAACTTGCGCGCGGCCCGCGGTTGGCGGCCTAACTCTCCGACTCGGGCCGCGATATCCACGAACATATTGGGATGGCTGTCCAGGCATTCCGAAACATAGGGAAGATCCTCGGAATTGGCGACGTGCAGGCAGACGAACTGCGTCCTGGGATGGCGCCGCATGACATTGCGCCGCGCCTCCTGCAGTTCGCGATCGCTGGGATAATCCTTGCCATGGAAGGACCAATCCGGGTGGGCATGCAACTCTTCCCAACGCTCGTTGAAGCGGTCGATGGGGAGGAAGAAGGCTTCCGGGTCGGACGTGTGGATGGCTACCGGCATCTTCAGGGATCCCACGGCCTCCCACATGGGGTCGAATCGCGGATCGTCGAGGCGGACCAACTTCTGGCTGCCGCGCTCGCGCAGGAAAAGACCCAGGTTTTTGAGGACTTTCAACCCTTTCGCGCCGGCCCGGTGCGCGTCCTCGATCAGGTCGGCCTGGGTCTTGGCATACCCATCGTCGGAGGCCTTGGCCCATGCCGGTTCGGTGAAGACGACGAAACGGCCGGGGTGCGCGGTTGGCAGCTTCGCGATGGCGTCGCGTAGCCCGGCGCCATAGCCTCCCGTCACGTCCACCATGGTCCGAATATTCTTACGGTCCATGACGGCCAGGCAGTTCGCGGGATCCATGCCGAAGCGGACGCCCTCCGGATTCCCGCCGCCCCCGGCGAAGGTGATGTGAGTGTGAAAGTCGATCACCGGAAAGCGGGAGCGCGGAACGTGCGTCTCGGGCACGTGAAGCATGCTCTTCGGCTCGTATCTCTCCAGCGGCAGGGCGGCATCCTGGGGCGCCTGTCCTCCCCGGGCCGCCTGCTGAGCCGGCGCGGCGCCGCGGCCCGCTGCGTAAGTACCGGCGCTGAGCGCCATCCATTGTCTGCGATTCACTTTGGTCCTGCTCCTGTGGTGGGGATTTTCTGGTAGACGCGTACATAGTCTACGGTCATGAACTGGGGGATCTTGGAATCGTCCGGGGCGCGCTCGTCCGGCCCGCCGCAGGCGATGTTCATGATCAGGTACATCGGATGGTCGAACGACCAGCCTAACTCGGGGTCTTTGGTGTAAGTGAGAATCTTTTCCTTATCCAGGAAGAAATCCATATGGTCGGGGTACCATTCCATGGCGTATAAGTGGAACTGGTTATACATATCTTCCACCGTTACGGTTTTGGAAGGAGCGCGGCCGGTGGTTCCGTGGATGTGCACCGCGGTGCGGTTGGGACGGCTGCCCCAAGCTTCCATGAGGTCGATTTCTCCCTGCGACGATTCGCCGGCGTTGGGTCCACGCTGCGCGCCCTGCACCTCCCGGCCGTCGGGACCTCTGGGCTGGGGAGGCCCGGGGACGCTGGGCGTTCGCAAGGGGCTGAGAAACCACAGTGCCGGCCAGGTGCCCTTGCCCTCCGGCATTTTGGCCATGATCTCAAAGCGGCCATAAGTCCAGGATGCGGTGTTGCGGGTATTCAAGCTGGCGGCCGTGTAGCGATGATACTCATCGTTGATGGACGTGGGCAAAAAACTCTGGGGCGTTTCCTTGCGCAGCTCGATGAGGAGGTGCTGGCCGTCCACGCGGGCATTCTCCAGGCGGTTCACGGTGTAGTATTGCAGCTCGTTATGGCGGACGTACCCTTCCTCATATCCCCATTTGGCGGGATCGGGATGGCCGATGTAGTTGAACTCATCGGACCAGACCAGCTTCCAGCCGGGTATTTCAGGGGCCTGGGCATAGATCAGGCTGGTCAGGAAGGACACGCCCGCGACGGCCATCGCAAGTTTTCGCATGCCCGCACTACCCCGCGTTCGACTTGGCCCGCTGAAACACGCGGCGGGCGTTATCCGCATACACTTTCTTCAAAATCGCATCGGGCAGGCCAAACCCGTTGAGCGCCCAGTGATAGTCGAAATTGAAGTTGAGATCGCGCTCGTAGAAGTGCTCGTCAAGGCTCTCCAGAATGCGGAAGGTGGTAGAGAACATCCGCTGGTTGTACGCCATGTCGGTGCCGTAGAGCACGCGGTCGGGGTATTTCCGGAAGAACGCGGCGACAAATCGCGGAATGGGAGCGGTCTCGGCAAAGCGTGCGGAGATGTCGGCGTAGAGGTTGGGATTGCGATCGAACATCTGGCCCAGGCGAGTGAGGTCGTAATCCAGATTGGCCAGATGGCAGGCGATGAACATGGTCTTGGGGTGCTTCTTCACGGCACGCTCCAGGCCCTCGATCAGCCCATCGTGCAGCAGCAACCCGGGGGCGGGCCGGATGGTCCACGTGTAGCCGTTCATGAGCCCGTCGTTGGTATTGTCCATCGGCTGGTAGGACCAGATGGGGTCCGAAACATGGATGTTGATGGGCATACCCAATTGCGCGCACTTGTCCCAGAGCGGATCCATCCTGGGGTCGTCGGCATGCGGGCCATTGGTGATGGCGGCGGGCTGCGCGGGGGCATTCGGCGCAGCGTCCTGTCCGCCGCGACCACCTCGTCCGCCGCGTCCACCGCGTCCGCCACCGCGACCGCCGATGCCCCTGCCTTTGTCGCTGATTTCACCGACGCCCTGGGCGCCCAGGCGATGGCAATCTTCCAGCGACTTCAAGGCGTTGGGCCCGAATCCCGGCTCGTCGGCGCCGCTGAGGTCGAAGCTACACCACAAATCGAATCGATTCGGGTACTTGGCATAGGGCTTGACGACTTCGGCGAAACGCTCGCCGGTGGATGCGGCGGTGAAGATCACGGCCTTTTCCACGCCCACGGTATCCATCGTCTTCAGCCAGGCGTCCATCTGGTCGGCGGGACGAGCCCCGTGGCAGTGCACGTCGATAATCGGGTACTTCGCCTTGACAATTTCGGTTTTGGGGATCTTGTAAATGGACTTGGGGCGATAGTCCTTCAGCAGAAACTTGTCCGGTGTATCCGCGGCCGCGTCCGTTGGGGCCGTTCCGGCCGCCGGTGCGGTTTGCGCCCATCCCCGGCGGAAGAGGAATCCCGCGCCGGGAAGCATCATAACTTGCCTGCGGTTCATGGTTCTCGCTCCTTTTGGAATCAGAGTGACTCCACTTTACGACGCTGCCGCCGGTTTGGCAACCTACTTGAAGATCTCGCCGCGCAGCGGCGGCTCGATGGGCCTACCCAGTTTCTCCGCCGCCGTGGCGTGCTCCAGGGCGTGGGCATGGTCTCCTTTGCGGAGATAGAGTTCGGCAAGCTGGCGGTGGACGCTGCCGAGACCCGGATCGAAGCCCACCGCGCGAACATACGCCTCGATGGCCCGGTCCGCCATTCCCTTGGCCTTGTAAGCCGTGCCCAACTCGGCCCAGATGTCCGCCTGGAGCTTCCCGTAAAACGCCGACGCCGGTAACTCCTTGCCTTCCGGCAAAGCCGATCGCAGAGCCTGCAGGGCCTTGTCGCTGGCATGCTCGGCGTTATACAGCCGGGCCAAGTCGAGGTAGCTCTCGGGCCGCGACGTATCGAGCGCAATCGCCTTGCGGCAGAGATCCTCGGCTTCGGCGTACCGCTTCCTCTCGCCGTACAAGGCGGCCAGCGCGAGATACATCTCCGGCGTCACGAACCGGGAGTGAATAGAGCCTTCCAGCTCGCCGATGGCCATATCTTTCTGCTTCAGGTCCAGGTAGGCAAGCGCCATATAGTAGTGCGCGGGGGTCATGGTGGAGTCGATCTGCAGGGCTTTGCGGTTCAATTCGAGCGAACCGGCGGGATCTCCCATTTTGCGGTGCACCTCGCCCAATAGCGAGAGGAAATGGGGGACATTCGGCCGCTGCTTGAGGCCGCGCTCCAACTGCTCCTTGGCCTTTTCGTTGAGGCCCAGGTCGATGTAAGTCCTGGCGAGGTAAAAGCGCGCCCACAGCAGGTTGGGGTCGAGATCGAGCGCCTGCTGCAATTCGGCTTTGGCCTCGGCGACCATGATAATCGAG
>JBEKDV010000265.1:0-11454 GCA_050014175.1 Candidatus Solibacter sp.
CTGAAGCCGTCATTCGCCAACTTGCCGGTCAACGCCACGGGCGGGGATGAGGGCGCGTTCACCAAGGGAATGGAAACGCTCGAGGATCAGGTGAAGTTCGCCTCGGCGATCGGGTGCAGCCGGATGATGGTTGTGATTCCGCCAGCCACCCAGACGCCCAAGGAGGAGCTGCGGCAGACTTTGAAAAGGCGTTTTGAGGCTGTCGGAGTGGTGTTGTCCAGGCACAACGTGCGGTGCGCGTTTGAGTTTCTGGGGCCGTTGCAGTTTCGCCAGCGGGCGCCGCACGAGTTCATATGGCAAATGAACGAGATGGTGGATTTTGCCCAGGAGTGCGGGCCGAGTTTCGGGGTGGTGCTGGACGTCTGGCACTGGTATCATTCGGGGGGCACGCTGCAGGACATTCGGCGGGCCGGGAAATCGCAGATTGTGCTGCTGCACTTGTCGGACGCCGCCAAACAGCCGCCGGAGGAGGTGCGGGACAACCAGAGGCTGATGGCCGGCGAGGGAGTGATCGACCTGGTTGGGATATTCAAGACGCTGCGGGAGATGGGCTGGGAAGGAAGCGTGAGTCCCGAACCCATCGGGCGGATCCCGAAAGAGATGTCGGCGGAGGATGGCGCCAGGCTGGGCCTCCGTTCGACAGAAGAGCTTTCCTGGCTGGCGCCGGAGCTGCCGTATGAAGCCTGCGAGAGCGGCGGGGTCAACCGATTGCTTCCACTACCGCTTGCACAATCGATCGCAAACCGATCTGGTAACAAAGCCGGGCTGGCCGCGACGGTCGATCAGCCGATAACCACCCCGCAGTACGTTCCGCCGCGACCCGGGCGTGGCCGCGGGGAACAGGTTCTGCGGTTGGGGCACGGTCGAGAGGCGGAGGTACAGGCTACCCCCGCGACGGGCGACGATCAATGAGCCGTCATTCTCGAAGCCAATGAAGCCGCGGTCAGCCCACCGACTTGGACGCCGCGGCGTTCAGCGTGCGATAAGCGGCCAGCCGCACGATCTTGGGCATCGTGGGTCCGCTCAAGGCGGTGTACAATTCCAGGGCCTGCGCGCGATTGGCCTTCATCAGGCCTTCGGCGCACACCAGGGTTGCCCGGGCGACCACCGGGAACACGGGGATTTTGGTGCGGTTCAGGCCGTCGCGCAGGAACCTGGCTGCCTGAAGGCCGCCAATTGTCCCCAGCGAGGCCGACGCCGCCTGGGCGATCTCGACGTCGGGGTCGTACATCAGCTTGCCGAGCGCGTCCACGGCTTTGGCGTCTTTGCGCACCCCGATGGAGTGAATCACGCCCATCTGCAGGCGGCCCTTGAGCTTGGGTAGTGCGGCGCGCAGCGCTTCGTCCACGGCGGGATCGGGATTCGGTTCCAGGCCGAAGCGGCCGTAGTGGCCGAGCCGGCTATCGCTCAAGAGCGCCGCCAGCGGGGCGATCGATTCCTTACCGCCGATCTGGGCCAGGCGTTTGCAGGCGATGGCCTTTTGGAACGTGGTCGATGCGGGGTCCTTGAGGATCGCGATCAGCTTGGCCTGATCCAGTAGCCAGATCGGGTTGGCGTCGAACTCGGGCGGGATGCGAGGCATTGCCGCCGCGGCTCCCCCGCGCCCTCCTCGTGCTCCGGGTGCGGGCGCGCCAGGGGTTTGACCGGCGGCTCCACCTGCCGGTGTGGTCTGCGCGGGCGGCTGTTGTGTCTGTCCTTGTTGCATCATGAATCTCCTTTTCCTCTCGCCGTATGTCCTACATGCTGGTTGCCAGGGAATCCAGCCGCCAGGGCTCGCGGTAGGCCCGGCTCCGCATGCGGTTGGCTTCCTCGTCGTTCACGAACGCACGTTTGGCGGGATCCCATGTCACCTTGCGGCCCAGTTGGCACGCGATGTACGCGCAATGGGACGTGACGTGGGCGTTACAGGTGGACTCGGCGTTGGCACGCGGCAGCGAACGGGAGCGGATGCAGTCCAGCCAGTTCTGGATGTGGCGGGAGGGATCGGTGCCGCGCATCGTCACCGTCTGGTGGTATTGGCGGAGATTGTCGGACATTTCAATTTTGCCGGAATCCCCCGTCTCGATCCAGCCTTCGGTCCCTTCGAATCGCACGCGGCACGTACCGCTGTCCCCCCAGCCGTCGCCGCGGAAGATGAGTTTCACGCCGTTGGCGTAGACGCAGTTTACATGGCTGGTGCCTGGTTGCGGTTCGTACTCGATGGCATGGGTGTGGTCGCAATCGGCGGCCCACTGGCAGATGTCGCCGGTGTGGGAGGCCCACTCCAGAATCCCGGCATGAAAATCCCAGAACTGGCTCCGTCCGCCATCCGGGTAGCGGGCGTTATACGGGCGCCACGGACAGGGACCCAGCCACTTGTCCCAATCGAGGACCAGCGGATTGGGCTCCGGCTGTTCTTCGGGCCACCAACTGTGGCCCAGCGGAGTGAGGGTCCGCGACCAATCGTCGGCGTGCACGGCCAGCAGTTTGCCGAGCTTGCCGCTGCGGACCAGGCCCACGGCGAGTTCGAAGTTGGGGACATTGCGGCGCTGGCACCCGGCCTGGTAGACCACGCCGTAACGGTGGATATTTTCGGCCAGCGCGAAACTTTCCGCGATGGAGATGGCGGCGGGTTTCTCGCAGTAGATGTCCTTGCCGGATTGCGCCGCCCAGGACGCCATGCAGGCGTGCCAGCGGTCGCTGGTGGCGATCATCACCGCTTCCACATCTTCGCGGGCCAGCAATTCTGCATCATCGCGGTAGATGACGCAGTTGTTGTTTCCATAGTGCCGGTCAACGGTGGACTTGATGGTCTCGCGCGCCGATTCCCGGATGTCGGCGATGCCGACAAACTGAACCCGCGGATCGGCAAGGGCCGCCGCCAAATCCTGCTGTCCGCGGTTGCGGAGCCCGATGCCGCCGACTATGATGCGGTCGCTGGGCGCCACAACACCGGGCTGGCCCACAGGCTGGCCCGCCTGGTTGACGGCTTGGCCCAGCACAGAACTGGGAACAATCATGGGCGCCGCGGCCAACGCACCCGCGCCGACCACGGACTTCCCAAACCCTCGCCGCGAAATCGATCCTATTCCCTTTTTCATTTTGGACGTTCTCCCGGTCCCCGGAGAAACCGGAGGACCTGCTCATCGCTACGCGTTCGCCTAAAGGGGTAGCCCACCTTCAGATAAGCCGGGATTTCTATTTCGGATATCCCGTACTGGTATTCTGAGTGTTTCCGGCGCCGGACACAAGGGGATAACGAGGGGTGGGTACGAAATTCGTAGCGCCCGCGGCCTTACGTCCGGCAGTTTTGGTCCAGACTCCGCTCCTGAACCACTTCGGCCGGGTGCGGCGAATCGTCCACGTCCGCCGCGGCAGCCGGCTTGACGCCGATGATGACCGTCTGTTCGGTGTGCTTATCCCACCAGCTCGGGTTGGGAGATGCCGGCGCCCTTCTTCGCTTGCAGCTTGAGCGCCTTCATGGCGGGCTGCTGCTCGAAGGGGATGGAGAATTCGCGCTCGATGCGCTCGCGGTAGACGGGGCCGGAGTTGTAGGCGCAGAAGGGGTAGATCTTGCCGTTGGGGGCGGCATAGTGGATGACGCAGCGCTTGACCCGTTCCACGTCGTAATTGTAGGAATCCATGAAGTGCATGCCGGCCAGCATCAGGGTCCGGTAGGTGAAGCCCTTGACCTCGTTTTCACCACGGCCGTAACTCTTGTCGGTCATGCCTTGCAGGGTCTGCAGGAACTTGTTGAAGTTCAGGCCTTCGGGAGCTTTTTCCTCGTGGAAAAACCGGCGCAAGCTGTTCCAGGCTTCGAACTTGGTGAAGAACTGCAGGCGGCGCTTGCCGGCCTTGCGGGAAAGTTCGTCCATCGCCTGGAGCATGGGACCGACCTCGACGAACTTGGTCACGGGGACGGCTTTGCGGTTCTGGTCGACGAACAGATAGGTTCCCAGGGAGCAATGCGGGTGGCAGCTCAGGGTGGTGGTTTCTTCGCCGCGCAGGGCGCCGAGCAGCTTGGAGAAGGGGGTCACGCAGGAGAGCGGGAACCAGTCCTCGTAGGGATCGGCGATTCCGGTCTGCTGCTGGATGGCGTGGGCGAAATCGGAGAGGGTGAAGCGCTTGGCTTCGAGTTCATGCCGGGCGATGCGCCCGGTGAAGGCGACCGGCTGGAAGCTGATGCCGCTGGTGCATTCGATGTACTCCAGGGCCAGGCGGACAATGTCGCCGATTTCGTGATCGTTGAGGCCTTTAACGATGGTCGGGACGAAGACGATCTTGAGGCCGGCCTTTTTGACGTTCTCGATGCACTGGAGCTTCTTTTCCCAGAGGGACTCGCCGCGGGTGCGGCGGTAGATATCGTCGCAGACGCCGTCGAATTGCAGGTAGAGGGTGTGCAGGCCGGCTTCCTTGCACTGCTCGGCGAACTCCAGGTCGGTGAATTTGAGGCCGTTGGTGGCCACCTGGGTGTGCGAGAAGCCCAATTCCTTGGCGAGGCGGAGCGCGTCGAGGAAGCGCGGGTAAATGGTGGGCTCGCCCCCTGAAAACTGCACGATGCGGCAGGGGCAGGGGCGCTCGTCGCGCAGCGCCTGGAG
The DNA here is from genome assembly GCA_050014175.1 of Candidatus Solibacter sp. Taxonomy (GTDB): domain Bacteria; phylum Acidobacteriota; class Terriglobia; order Bryobacterales; family Bryobacteraceae; genus Solibacter. Next base: position 4,578 of record JBEKDV010000265.1, read on the forward strand.
CATTTTGCGGACGGTCTCGAAATCCGGTTCGTAAAGGTAGCCCGCGGCATTGGCATTGGCGAAACAGACCGGGCAGGTGAGATTGCAGCGGTTGGTCAGGTCCAGGTTGGCCAGCCCCGAATGGCTGGTGTGCAGGTTGCAGAGGCCGCAATCGTCCGGGCAGCGGGTGGCGTTGGTGACGATGGGGTTTTCCAGGCCCCGGTTGTCGCCGAAGGTCCACTCCTCCATCTTCAGATAGAGCTTGGCGTCGGAGTAGACGATGTCGCGGAAATCGCCATGGTTCTTGCAGTGCTTTTCCATGACAACTTTGCCGCCGTCTTCGAAGATCCTGGCATCAATCATTTCCGAGCAATCCGGGCAAAGCGACTGGGTCTGTTTAGGCAGTCCCTTCCGGAGGGGCTGGATAGGCGAACCCGTATAAGTAGTTTCGGGTTGTATTACCTGGAATTGTGCCATGATCGGCCATTGTAAGGCGGACGCCGTGGTTTTCCATACAATTAGAGGTTAAACGGTCAATCTGCTGGGCTGTATGGCGGCTTTTGGGGGGCGAACGGGAAGGCCGGCGGCGGGTTAGAATTGCTTACTTGGACCTTACACATGCAGCGGTAGCGTTCGGCGCGGCCTTTCTGGCCGGCGCCATCAATTCGGTAGCGGGCGGGGGGACGCTGGTTTCGTTTCCGGCGCTGATCTGGCTGGGGCTGAACTCGGTGACGGCGAACGCCACCAGCACGGTGGCCATCTGGCCGGGGACGGTGGGCAGCGCCTGGGGCTACCGGCGGGAGTTGCGCGACGCCGAGCCGCGATTCCGCATCCTGATCGTGCCGAGCCTGGTGGGCGGGATCGCGGGGGCGCTGCTGTTACGCTGGACGCCGCCGGCGATCTTCGACAAGCTGGTACCCTACCTGATTCTCTTCGCGACGCTGCTGTTCATGGCGCAGGAGCCGGTGCAGCGCAAGCTGGGGACGGCGGGCGCGGCGGGGCATGAATCGACGCGGTGGATCGTGGGGGCGATGCTGTTTCAACTGGCGGTGGGCATCTACGGCGGGTACTTCGGGGCGGGCATCGGAATCCTCATGCTGGCGGCGTTGAGCATCCTGGGGCTGCACGACATCCATGAAATGAACAGCCTCAAGGTGGTGTTCGGGGGGAGCATCAACGGAGTAGCGGCGGCCTATTTCATTTGGGCGCACATGGTGTACTGGCCGGACGTTCTGATCATGGCGGTAGCGGCGATTCTGGGCGGCTTCGGCGGGGCCGGTACGGCGCGCAGAATGGGCCGCACGGCGGTGCGGCGGATCGTGATCGGCATCGGGTTTGGCATGGCAGTGTCGCTTTTCATCAAGAAGTAGGTCACCTTTCGCGCGCCGGGGCGTATAAAGAGGTATGGCACGACTTCGTTTCGCCTGGCACAGCCTGGCGAAGGCGCCCCTGCTGAGCCTGACCGTAGTGCTTTCGGTAGGCCTTGGGATCGGGGCAAACACCGCGATCTTTTCCCTTTTCCACCAGATTCTGCTGAATTCGCTGCCGGTGGAACGGCCGGAAGAACTGGTAACGGTGACCTCGCCCGGGGACTTCAAGGGCGGGCGCAACTCGACGGACAACTCCGGCGACATGAATTACATTTTCAGCTACCCGATGTTCCGGGAGCTGGAGAAGCGGCCGCAGGGCATGAGCGGGATCGCGGCCTTCCGGTCTCTGAACGCCAACATTGCCTTCCGCAAGCAGATCATTTCCGGGGAGATGCTGATTGTGTCGGGCGGATATTTTCCCACCCTCGGCGTGCGGCCGTTGATCGGACGGACGATCGAGCGCGCGGACGATGCAGGCGCGGGCAACGCGGTGGCGGTGCTGAGCTACGGCTATTGGAGCGACCGGCTGGGCGGCGAAAGTTCCGTGCTCAACCAGCCCATCCGGGTGAACGGCCAGATTTTCACGGTGGTGGGGGTGGCGCCCAAGGGCTTCACGGGGACAACGCTGGGGGAGGAGCCCGACTTGTACATTCCGCTGGTCTTCAAGCCGCTGATGACGCCCAACTGGAACGGCACGGACCGCTGGAGCGACTATTGGCTGTACCTCGTCGGGCGGCCGCAGAAGGGGTTTTCACGGACGCAGGCGCAGGACGCGCTCAACAGCGTGTACGCGGGACTGCTGGAGCGGCAGAGCAAGATGCCGCAGTTCTATTACCAGAAAAAGATCGACCGTTTCCTCAAATCGCGGCTGACGCTGAAGGATGGGAGTCACGGGCAGAGCAGCATGAGGGACGAGACCAGGACGCCGCTGATCATCCTGATGTCTGCCACGCTGCTGGTGCTGTTGATCGCCATGGCGAATGCGGCGAACCTGCTGCTGGCGCGATCGGCGCAGCGGCGGCGGGAGATGGCGATCCGCGCGGCGATGGGAGCGGGGCGCGGCGAGCTGATGGGACAGATGCTGACGGAGGCGCTGCTATTGGCGGTGGCCGGCGGAGTGGCGGGGCTGGGGTTCGCGGTGGTCACGCTGAAGCTGCTGTTTGCCGAGATGGCGGGCGAGGTTCCGATCCGCTTCCTGGAGGCGCAACTGGAATGGCCGGTGCTCTTGTTCGGGCTTGGCCTGGCGGCGGTGACGGGGCTGCTTTTCGGGCTGTACCCGGCGTGGGAGGCGGCGCGCTCGTCGTCGGCGGCCACGTTGAAAGACGAATCGGGGCAAAGTTCGGGCACGGCGGGTTCGGCGCGCGTGCGCAAGGTGCTGGTATGCGCGCAGGTGATGGTATCGGCGGTGCTATTGATTCCGACGGGGCTGTTCCTGAAGAGCCTGGTGAACCTGATGCGCGTGGACCTGGGGATGAAGACGGAGAACGTGATCGGGTTCTCGGTGGCGCCGGCGCTGAATGGATATCAAGCGGAGCAGACGCGCGCCTTGTTCGAACGGATCGAAAGCGAGGTGGCGGCGATTCCCGGGGCGCGCAGCGTGGCGGCGGCGCTGGTGCCGCTGATCGCGGGGAGCAACTGGGGCACCGATGTGACCATCGAAGGCGCCAAAGAGAAGCAGAACGACGCCAACTCACGCTACAACGAAGTGGGACCGGGGTTCCTGGGGAAGATGGGAATCCCGCTGATTGCCGGGCGGGAATTCACGGAGAGCGATACGCTGGCCGGCCCGAGGGTGGCGGTGGTGAACGAGACGTTCGCGAAGCGGTTCCTGGAGGGGCGGAATCCGGTCGGACTGCGCTTCTCGGACGGGGGACACGGGTCGGAGATCGCGATTGTGGGGGTGGTGAAGGACAGCCACTACTCGACCGTAAAGGACCCGGCGCCGCCCTTGTTTTACAGGCCGTGGAGACAGGATAAAGAGATCAATTCGCTGGAGTTTTACGTGCGGTCGGCGCTGCCGGAGAAGCAGATGGCGCCCCAGATCCGGCGGGTGATGGCGGGGATCGACCGCGACCTGCCGCTGCAGGGCCTGCGCACGCTGGACGAGCAGATCAAGCTAAACGTCGAGACCGACCGGATCGTGTTGCAACTGGCGGCGGTGTTCGCGGGGCTGGCCACGGCGCTGGCGATGCTCGGGCTGTATGGGGTGATGGCGCACTCCGTTATGCGGCGCACGCGGGAGATCGGCATCCGCATGGCGCTGGGCGCGGAGCCGGGACGGATTCGCGGCATGGTGATGCGCGAACTGCTGTGGATCCTGATTGCCGGGTTAGTGACGGGAGTTCCGGCGGCCCTCGTGCTGGCGCGATATACGGAGACGCAGTTGTTCGGGGTAAAGGCGCGCGACGTGGTGGTGGTAGCGGGCGCGGTGCTGGCGCTGACGGTGACGGCGATGGCGGCGGGGTACCTGCCGGCGCGCCGGGCGTCGCGGGTCAATCCGCTGGAAGCGCTACGGTACGAATAGGCGGGAGAAACAGGCCAGGAGGCCGTCAGACCAAAAGAAAAAAGCCCCGCGGACGCGTCAGTTCGCGCCGGCGGGGCTGGGGAAAGAGAAGCGCGTACTACTGCTTCACGGGCGCCGGCGTGGTGCTGGCGGGGGCCGTCTTTGCGGTCTTCTTGACGCCTTTCTTGTGGTTCTTGGCGGTCTTCGTGGTCGCCGCGGCAGCCGGCTTGGCGGCCGGTGCGGCCGGCGCGGCCGGCGTGGCCGGTGTCTGGGCGAACGTCAAAGGCATGGTGGCGAGCGCCAAAGCAAAGGTCAGGATCGTCGTTTTCATATCGTTTTTTCTCCCTCGCGGGCCTTGTCGCCCGCTCACAATTTCATACTGCGCTTAGCGCGCCGGAAACACGATAGCCTCCGTACGCTATGCCGGCCCACGAAATCGAGGGTACGGCGGTTAATGTTCATTAGGATTCCCTTTTAGCCCCGGTTGGGGATGTGCCCGGCGCCGCCGCCGCGCGATACTGAGAACGCGATGCTACCTCGGCAGATCACCCACCAGAATATCTTCAGGGTCCTGCTGGCCGGCTTCACCCTGGTCATGCTGCTGCTGGCAGCGGCGGCCATCGTGGGCATCCGGAATATTCAGTCGATTCAGCAGAACGCCAACAGCCTGGTGCGCGAGCAATCGCTCACCAACCGCCTGATCGACGAGTTGCACAGCCAGCAGACCGCGCTCAGCGAGGTCTTTTCCGTCCTGGCCCGCGATCCCGATTCGGTGGACTACTACAAAATCATGAGCCAGTTGGACGAGGCCGACCGCGATATCGCGCGCATCTCCGAGGAAGGGGCGCGCACCGCCGAGCGCGATCTCTGGCAGCGGCTCAACCGCTCGTCGCTCGATTTCTCGCGCGAGGCGCGCCGCCTGCTCTCCATCGAGGAGCCCGAGACCTTTTCCTCGATCGATTTGTTTCGTCTCCACGGGGCCTTCACCAGCGTGGTGGCGCGACTGCTGGAAGGGGAGTACCGCAAACTGAATGCCGCGCAGGCGCAGATCGAGCGCCGCACGTCGCACCTGCGCGACAACTCGCTGCTCTTCGCCGGGACAAGCGCGATTCTGGCGCTGATCTTCGCCATTTTCACCGTGCGCATGGTTTCGCAACTGATTCGCCGGCTGGAGTGGCAAACCGCCGAACTGGGCCGCGTATCCTGGCACATGCTGGAAGACCAGGAGGCGACGGCGCGGCGATTCTCGCACGAACTGCACGACGAGCTGGGGCAATCTCTGACCGCGATCAGGACGAATCTCAGCGCGCTGGCCGCCGCCGGGGGCGAAAACGCGGCGCAGCCTGGCCCGCGCCTGGCCGATTGCCTCCGCCTGGTGGATGAAGCCATCGGCAACGTGCGGCAGATGTCGCAACTGCTGCGTCCCACCATCCTCGACGATTTCGGGCTGGAGGCGGGATTGCGCTGGCTGGCGGAGGGTTTCGCGGCCCGCACCGGAATCGAGGTAACGGTGGATTCCGGTTACTCCGGCCGCCTGCCCGACGAAACCGAAACGCATCTTTTCCGCATCGCCCAAGAGGCGCTGACCAATATCGCGCGCCACGCCGCGGCACGGCACGTGCACATGAAACTCGCCGCGAGCGGCGGGGAGATCCACCTGTCGATCCAGGATGACGGCCGCGGGCTAAGCGCCGCTCCCACGGACGGCCGCGGCCTGGGCCTGATTGGCATGCGCGCCCGCGCGCGCAGCGCCGGCGGCGACGCTACCGTGCACTCCCGCCCGGGGCAGGGTGTTCTAATTGAAGTTCGCGCTACCCTCCGCCATGAAACGCACTCGCATCCTGCTGGCTGACGACCATGCCGTAGTCCGGCAGGGCTTCAAGATGATCCTCGGCGCCCAGGCCGACATGGAGGTTGCCGGCGAGGCCGCCAATGGACGCGAAGCCGTGGAACTGGCCGCGCAACTCAATCCCGATATCGTGGTGATGGACGTGGCGATGCCCGAGTTGAACGGCATCGAAGCCACGCGGCGCCTGCTGGCGGCCAATCCGCACATCCGCGTCATCGCCCTCAGCATGCACAAGGATTCCGCCTATGTGCGCGAGATCCTGCGAGCCGGCGCGCGCGGCTACCTGCTCAAGGATTCTGGCGCCGACGATCTGGTGAAGGCGATCCGCGCGGTGGCCGGCGGCGAGAGCTATCTCAGCCCGGCGGTCTCTAATGCCGTGCTCGACGATTACCGCAAGCACGTCACCAATCCGATCGATCTGTTGACCAGCCGGGAGCGGGAAGTGCTGCAAATGCTGGCCGAGGGCAAGACCAACAAGGAAATCGCCGTGGTGCTGCATCTCAGCGTCTACACGGTGGACGCGCATCGCGGGCGCATCATGGAGAAACTGAACCTGCACAGCATCAACGAGCTGGTGCGCTTCGCGCTGCGCAATGGGCTGATCGATTAACTTTCCATGTGGGGCAGGATGGAATCCTGCGGCGGGTTGTCAACCCGCCAGTTGCGCCGGTAGCCGGGGTACCCTCCGGGTCGCGAGCAGGTTGCCAAGCTGGTAGATGCCAGCGGCGCGGAAATCGCCGCCCAGAACCCGACGGGCACAAATTCGTCCAGATGGGTGCGAGCGGTTTCCACGCGCGTCTCGGCGACCGGCAGGTAGACGGCCGCCGTGAAGGCCAACAAGCCGAGGCCGAGGACGCCCAGCCCTCTTTTTCGAGTACGGATGCCAAGGAACCGGACCGGCTTCAGGAGTGAGGCGAGACCGGCGAGAGCGCCGAACAGGGCCAGGTAGATGAGTACACCGCCGAATACGGTCATAAACTCTCAAAATCCGCTTGACGCGACTCTATATTGTGTAATATATATATGTCGTAATGTCAATAGATCCTCAAGAGTTCCTTCCCCTGCATGCCAACTGGTTCCACATTCTGCTCTCGCTGGTGGGGAAAGAGCAGCATGGCTACGGCATCATGCAGGAAGTCCTGGAGCGGACCAACGGAGCGGTGCGACTGTGGCCGG
>JBEKDV010000266.1:0-10999 GCA_050014175.1 Candidatus Solibacter sp.
GGAGTTCCAGCAATCGCTCGCCGCTTCGACTACGGCGCAAGAATGCTGGGTCGTACTGCGCAATGCCTGCCGGGAAGCCGGGTTCAGTTACGTCGCCCTGCGGGCCGGCGGCCAGTTCCTGGAAGACGAAAACAAACGCCAGCAAACGGGGCCCTCCCTCTGGTGCGTGCAGGTACCACTCAGCGGGTCCGATTACGTGGTTTTCCGGCAAGACCCACGGCTGACCGAACTGGCAATTCTGATTGTTCCCTTTGTGGATGGCCTTCGTTCCAAATTGAGCTTGCCCGAAGTTCCCGCCGAAACCGTGGTGGCTCAAATGAGAAAAGTCCCGACCGCCCTGGCAAGTTAAGTCCCATGATTCCGAAACGAACTGCAATGAGAACGGCTTTCCGACAATCCGAATATGACGCCATCGTAATCGGCGGCGGGTTTTACGGCTGCAGCCTGGCGTGCGCGCTCGCCGAGCGGCTGCCTCGCATTTTGGTACTCGAGCGCGAGGCCGAGTTACTGACGCGCGCGTCTTACGCCAACCAGGCGCGGGTGCACAACGGATATCACTATCCGAGGAGCCTGCTCACGGCCAAGAGCTCGGCTGTCAACTATCCACGGTTTATGCAGGACTACCCCGACTGCATCGACCGGAGCTTCCTGCACCTGTATGCGATTGTCCGGGACACTTCCAAGGTAACTGCCTACCAGTTCCGGAAGTATTGCGAACAGGTCGGGATTCCACTGCGCAAACCGCCGGCCAGCGTCCAGAAACTATTCAATCATGCCAGGATTGAAGATACCTTTATCGTCGAAGAGTGCGCCTTCGATGCGGTAAAGCTGCGCGCCCGCATGGGCGAGAAACTGCGCGCCCTGGATGTCGAAACCGCGTGCAACTGCGAAGTGGACCGGATTCGCACGAATTCCGCGGAGAACCTGAGCGTGATTCTGGGCGACGGCGCGGAGTTAGGAGCTCAGTACGTTTTCAACTGCACTTACTCCGGGATCAACCAACTGCTGGCACGATCGGAACTGCCCCGGCTGCCGCTCAAACACGAGGTGACGGAACTGGCCCTGATCCAGATGCCGCCCGCCCTGGAGCACGTTGGCGTAACGGTAATGGACGGGCCATTCTTCTCCAGCCTGCCCTTTCCATCGGCCGGGCTGCACACTTTGTCGCACGTTACCTACACGCCGCACGAGTCCTGGACCGATTTCGGCGAAGCCGTGCCCCGGTCGGCCGATCTCAACCGGTCTTCCAAGAGCATGTTCATGCTGAAGGACTGCGAACGCTATATGAGCGCGTTTGGCGAAGCCCGCTATGTGAGATCGCTCTTCGAAACCAAGACCGTTCTACTACGGAATGAAATAGACGACGGAAGGCCGATCCTATGTTGCCGCGATCACGGGGCCAAAGGGCTGTTCGTCATTCTGGGCGCAAAACTCGACAACATTTACGATATAGTTCAGACAATTTCCGCGGAGCACTTCAAAGCGAGGTCTATGCATGCTCAATGCTTCTAAAATCACTCAGAGAAACGGTGGAAACCCGCCGAAACCCAACCGGGACGTACTCGTTTCGGTGTCCGCCATTGTGCCGGCCGATGGCAAGGCAATGGAATTGTTCGTGGCATCGACGCTGGATATCCTCAATGCCCACTACACCTACTACGAACTACTGTTGATCGACAATGGTTCTTCTCCGGAAGTGTACGGCCGGTTGCAAGAACTGCAGTGCCGGCTTCCGAACGTGCGGGTGGTGCGGCTGTCGCGACGCTACAGCGCGGAGATCTCGTTGGCCGCGGCGCTCGATCATTGTATTGGCGACTACGTCGTATTGATGGATCTTTCCCAGCATCCGCCGGAGATCATACCGCAACTGGTGTCGGCCGCCATGGACGGATGCGATTCGGTGACCGCCATGCCGGCGGGGCAGCGCGACGGCCTGCTCGACCGGCTGTTCTGTCATTCGGCATACCGTCTGGCGAGCCGTCTTGTCGGGTTTGAATTGCGGCCCAACGAGTCCACCTTCAAGGTGTTTAGCCGGCGGCTCGTGAACTCGATCGTGCGGATCCGCAGCAAGAACCGCTATCTCAGTTATCTGCACGCGTCGGTGGGATTGCACCAGAGTACGATTTCGTATGAAGCGGCGATGCCGCGCAGCGAGCGCTCAGGCGTGGGACATACACTCAGCCGGCTGAACGCGGTCGCGAATATTCTGGTCGCCAACACCGCCATCCCGCTGCGTTTCGCGTCTCTGCTGGGGTTGCTGGCGAGCGCCGCAAACCTGCTTTACCTGATGTATATATTCGTAGTGACGTTAGTGAAGTCGCGAATCGCGGAAGGCTGGTTGACCATCTCGCTCACCAATACGGCGATGTTCCTGCTGCTCTTCATGATCCTCACCATCCTCGCAGGCTATATCGCGCGGATTCTGGACGAGTCGAAGGAGCAGCCACTGTACTTCGTGGAGTCGGAAACGAACAGTACGGTGTCCACTTCCGCCCAGCGTCCGAACGTGGTGCACGAACAGGTCGAACAATCGTTCGAGAGCGACCGGCTAAGTGCGTGATGGTTCATCGAACTCAAATCCTGGTGTTAGGGCTATCGTTTGCCGCCACGTGCCTGGCCGGCAGTTCGGGCGAGGAGTGGCGCGACTACGGCAAAGATGCGGCGCGCAGCTACTTTTCCCCGCTGGAGCAGATCCGCAAGGAAAACGTGCGGAACCTTAAGGTAGCCTGGGTATACCACGCGGGTGGCGCCGGCGACGCGTTGAAGAGTTCCATGGAGTGCAATCCGCTGATCGTCAACGGCGTGATGTACGTGACCTCTCCGGTGATGCGCGTCATCGCGCTGGATGCCGGAACCGGGCGCGAAATCTGGAGCTACAATCCGTTTCCGGAACATCCGAGCTACGCTCGCCTGTGGACGGCGATAGGGATTTTCGCCGTGATGCTCCTGGCCGCGGCCTGGATGATCGCCAGGATGGCGTCGCGGCGAAGCATCCGGCCCGTGTCGGCGCCGCGGTTTCAGTTTTACCTATTGGCTCTGGTTACTCTGTCTCTGCTGGACACGCCGGGGCGGTGGATCGGCAGAGTAGCGCATCATATCCTGCCCGACCCGATGCAGGAACAGAAACACTCCGGCCCGAGCCGTGGCGTGACTTACTGGGAAGATGGACAAGACCAGCGCATTCTGTTCGCCGGCGGCCATAAGTTGATCGCGCTGGACGCGCGCACCGGAAATCCGAAGCCAGGCTTCGGCAAGGATGGCGTGGTTGACCTGACCCAAGGGTTAGGCCGCAACATCGACGGGTTGGGCTTCACTGTTACCTCACCTGGGGCCGTTTACAAGGATCTGGTGATTGTCGGTTCCATGGTCGGTGAAGGACCTGAGCCCGCCGCGCCCGGCCATGTCCGCGCCTATGACGTGCGGACGGGTGAGCAGAGATGGATCTTCCACACGATTCCGCAACCCGGAGAGGCCGGCTACGACACCTGGCCAGCCGATGCGTGGAAGACCACGGGCGGAAGCAACGCGTGGGGTGGAATGACGGTGGACAGCGGGCGGAACCTGGTGTTTGTGCCCCTCGGCTCCGCCACGTTCGATTTCTACGGCGGGGACCGCGCCGGCAAGAATTTATTCAGCGACTGCCTGGTAGCATTGCAGGCGGATACCGGACGGCTTGTCTGGTATTACCAGATGGTGCACCACGATCTCTGGGATTACGACCTGGCGTCGGCGCCTACCCTGACCACCATACAACACGACGGCAAGCGCATGGATGTGGTCGTGCAGCCCACCAAGAACGGCCTCATCTTCGTCCTTGACCGGGACACGGGAAAGCCGGTATTTCCCGTGGAGGAACGGCTCGTGCCGGCATCCGGACTGGCAGGTGAACAGGCATGGCCCACGCAGCCGTTCCCGGTGAAGCCCACGCCCCTTTCCCGCACTCAGGTTACCGAAGCCGATCTGACCGACCTTTCACCCGAGGCTCATGCCGCGGCGCTGGGCAAGTTTCACGAGGTCACCGGAGCCAATATGTTTACGCCGCCCAGTAAGCGGGGCACCATCCTAACTCCCGGACTGCACGGCGGAGCCAATTGGGGCGGCGCATCGATCGATCCTCGTACCGGCCGCCTGGTAGTGAACACCAACGACGTTCCCTATTTGTTGGAGATCGTAGATGCCAGGCCCGGTTCGAGCTACCGGTACGGTTTCCGCGGCTTCAATCGGTTCGTCGACCAACAGGGATACCCCGCGGTCAAACCGCCGTGGGGCCGGCTCACCTCGATCGATCTGAATACCGGAGATATCGTCTGGCAGGTGCCGTTAGGCGAATACAAGGAACTGACAACTCGCGGACTGCCGGTCACCGGCACCGAGACTGCCGGCGGCTCCATCATTACCGCGTCCGGCCTCATCTTTATCGCAGCCACCAAAGACCGGAAGTTCAGAGCGTTCGATGTGGATACCGGCGGAATTCTTTGGGAATCGCCGTTGGACTACGCGGGGCATGCCACACCCTCGACGTATGCGGTGAATGGCAGACAGTACGTCGTCATCGCCGCCGGCGGTGGCTCGATGGTCGAAAGCAGTGCCGGCGATGAATATGTAGCGTTCGCTCTTCCCGATTCGCAATGACCACCGTAACTCAAGCACAGCCTTCTTGTGAAGCAGGACCATCCCGGCACGCGCCGGGACAGTGGCTCGCCCGCGCCGCTCAGTTGTTCATCGCGCTCTGGGTGCTCTTCTATCTGATCCAGGGACTCGGGTTTACATTAACCTTCGACGGCGCGCCCGTGAACGGTCCATTTCAACTGTATAATCCGTTACGCCGCATCGCCGCCGGCCAGGTACCCGGCAGGGACTTCGTTTTCTTCCACGGAATTGGCGTACCGTACCTCCACTATCCGCTGTTTGCGCTGTTCGGCGGCAAAACATTGATCGCCTCGGAGCTCTCGCGGCAGTGGACCTCGATTCTCCTCTTCGTGATCTCGTTGGCGGCATTTGCCTGGGCAGCACTGCGGCGCAGCGCCCGCGTTTGGGTCGGGATGGCGGTGGCCATCATGGTGCTGGAAGTGCTGTTTTTCGGGAGTGCGGCGCCCGGTCACAGCCTGGTCTCGGGGCGCTCCACAATGCCGGTGATTACGTTCGCCTTGCTGCAACTGCGGCTGCGGGATTGGTTGAAGGCCGTACTCGTGGGCTCGAGTATCGCGCTGGCGTTCGTCCTCGGGACGGAGCACGCACTGAGCCTTTCACTGGCGCTAATCGCTGTAGTGGGGGTTTCGGTGCTCCAGGCCTTGACCGGGGACCGGAAGGCGCACGTAGTTGGGCGAAACATCCGCTTTACGGCCCTCGCATTGGCGGTGGCGGCCGGTGTGACAACGCTCTTACTCCTGTTAGTTGCCGGCATGGAAGGCGCGCGCAAGGCACTGCACTATTCCCTGGTGGAGTTACCCGCCGATCAGTTCTGGTTCTTCGGTAGCCCGCCGATGCCGTTTTTCGGCTCATGGAAAGAGTTGCTGGTCAACCGCCACCTGATCCTGATCCTGATGCCAACCTATGTGGCACTCGGAATTCTGGCATGGGTGTTGACCCGGTCCTGGAAACGCCCGCTGCAGTTTGGTCGGGACTGGCGGGCCGTGGCGGCCTTCATGCTGATCTACGGGGTCCTTTCCGGTGTGCCGCTTTTGGGAATCCTCAGCCGTCACTACGTTTTTCCGCTGGCCCGGGTAATGGTCCTGGTTGCGATGCTGGTCTACGCCTCTGGTGCCATGCCGCGAATTCCGCGGCTTGCCGCATTAACCGATTGGCGCGGCTGGCCGGCTGCCACGGCTGCGACTTTCGTGGCGCTCTGCATCGTAGCCGGGCTCGGGCTGGCTGTCAAATCGACAACGCGAACCCTGCAATTGCTGCGTCCGCCGAATTCGCCAGCGCCGCTTTACGACAAGCACCTGAGCAAGGATTGGGATGCTTTCATGGCGGGCGCCACCCGCCTCATTGCCTCTCATCAGGAGCGGAGCCGGCTTTCGCTGTGGTCGGCCTATTCGGCGCTGCTCGAGGCGCACTACGGCGTCTTTTCTCCGGCGGAAGATTACATCATCCACGCGGTAGGGCCCCAGAGGTGGAAGCACTATATCCAGACCTTCCGCAACACCGATCCGGAGTTTGTAACCACCATGACTCCGATCTTCTCTTTCGAGGAGTGGCTGCAAGACGAACGCTGGGAGTTTTACGAAGCTCTCCTCGATAACTATCAGCCCTTGGGCGAGGTGTCGCACGCCATGATATGGCACCGGAAACCAGGGCCGTGGCGCGAACCTTCGCAGGACTTTCAGACGGTTTTTCCCGGTCCGGGCGGCGCCTATAGCGTGCAGGCCGAGGACGGGGGCGACCGCATCGCTGTCGTTCGAGTTCGCTATTACACCTCGAACCGGTTCAAGTCCATCCCCTTATTAGGTCAGACTCCGCGGTATTTGGCCAATCTGGAGGGAACGCCGCGCAATCTTGCGGTGTCTTTTCCGCCCTACGCGACGGAGTTTCAGTTTCCCGTACAACTTCCAGCCGGGCATCCGGTGAAGGTTCGCTTCAGCGTGGCGAGCCTGCTGCCCGCCGTACAGTTTAATATAGAAGAGGTCGAGTTCAAAACCATGGCGTGGGAGCCGTCACAGAAGCAAATTTTCGCCTATGCAGGCCAACATCGTTATTAACCAATTCGATACGCAGGACAGCGTCGTTCCTAGCGTCCCGAATCCCTCGGGGAATAGATACCTATGATGCCGAATCGTTATCCGGGAAATCTACCGCATGTACCAGCCATGCCACAGGAAAACCCGACGGAACAGCGACTCCCGGGCAGCGTCTGGTTCCGCAATGCCGTTCTCGAACCCGCGCTACTGGCGGATCATCAATGGCCCCAAGCACAATCCCGTCGAACGGCCCCGGCGTCCGCGAAAACCGCCGAAGGCTTTCTCACGGTGGATGTGGAAGACTGGTTTCACATCCTGGATGTCGGCGGACCACAAATTGAAAAATGGGACAGCCTGCCGTCGAGGGTGGAGCAGAACTTCATGCGGCTACTGGACCTGTTCAGCGAAAAGAAGGCAACGTCGACGTGTTTCTTTCTGGGCTGGGTAGCCGAGCGCTTTCCCCATCTGGTCAAAGAAGCTGTCCGCCGGGGACACGAAATCGCATCCCACGGCTATGCGCATCGGCTGACCAATGAACTTACGCGCGAGCAGTTTTATAACGATGTGCTCCGGGCACGTTTGGTGCTGGAAGAGATCACCGGTGCGCCCGTTTTCGGTTACCGCGCCCCCGGCTTTTCCATGGCGGAGTGGATCTTCGATACTCTGGCGGAAGCGGGATACCGGTACGACTCGTCCATATTCCCCGCTTCCCACGGGCACGGCGGAAGGCCGAACGCTCCGCGCGAATTCCACGCAATCCCATGCAGAAACGGGCAGGTGTTGTTCGAGTTCCCCATCACCGTTTCCAACGTTCTTGGAAGACGCGTGTGTGTTTCCGGGGGCGGCTACCTGCGATTGTTCCCCTACTGGTTCATCCGGCACAAGTCGCGCGAAATGGTGGATGAGGGGTGCCCGGTTGTCTTCTACATTCACCCCCGGGAAATCGACCCCGACCATCCGCGATTGCCGATGAACGCCGTTCGCCGGTTCAAGTCGTATGTCAATATTGCGGCGACCGAATCGAAGATTTCCCGTATTTTGGACGATTTTCGAGTGACTACCTTTCAGCAGTACCTGATTTCCAATGACAAAACCGGAGGCCTAACGTAATGACCATAGATCGTACCCAAGGATTCTTTCACCAATATGCCGGGGACTTCGATGCCATCTACAGCAATCGGGGCGGCCTGATCGATGGTGTGCTTAACAACCTGTTCCGCAAGAGCATGAAGCTTCGCTTCGTACACTCGGTGGAAGGCTGTTCACCCATACAAGGCAAGTCCGTCCTCGACGTGGGGTGCGGCCCCGGACATTACGCCATTACCCTGGCACAGCGCGGAGCCCAGCGGGTGGTCGGCATCGATTTCGCGGACGGCATGCTCAAGATCGCCGAAGAACACGCCCGTAAGGCCGGCGTGGGCAACCGCTGCCAGTTCAGGGTGGCGGACTTCCTCAACTTTTCGTCCGAGGAGACTTTCGACTACGTGGTGATCATGGGCTTCATGGATTACATGTCAGACCCTCGCAGGGTTATCGAAAAGGCGATTTCCCTGTCGCGTTCGAAGGTCCTTCTTTCCTTCCCGATGGCGGGGGGATTCCTGGCCTGGCAGAGGAAACTCCGGTATCGCAACCGTTGCGATCTCTACTTGTACCGGCGCGAGGAGCTGGAAAAGCTGTTCGGAGGGTTCGACAAGATCGCGTATACAATCGAGCCGATTGCCCGCGACTTCTTTGTGACCGTCAATCTGGCTCCCGTCGCGACACCGCTCGATCTGCAACGGCGTTAACCTGGAAAGTTGTGCAAAAGGCGGCGCCGCCCGTCCGCGGCGGGGCGGCGCCAGGGTTAGGCCGCGGCAGATCTCGAAATGTTTCCGCAGGGAGGTGGGATGAGGTTTTCAACGATCGCGATTCTATCGGTGACGGGCGCCGCCATACTGGCTGGAGGAGTGCTCATCAGATCCGCACGGCCGCTGGTGGCATCGCTGACACTCGACAAGAAAGGCATCAAATCGCTCCAGTGCAACAATGTGGAGTACCTTGGGGACGGTGAGTTTCGCGTGGAACGGGTCACGCTGAAGAAAGCGAACGGTGAAACCTACCTGGGACAGACTTCAGGGACCGTCGACATGGACGTTCAACGGCAGCGGTTGAACAGGACCTTCCCCTGGGGCACCGTGCAGGTCGCCTACAGCACGGTTCGCAATCAACTGCAGTTGAGCATCCGA
The DNA here is from genome assembly GCA_050014175.1 of Candidatus Solibacter sp. GTDB lineage: Bacteria > Acidobacteriota > Terriglobia > Bryobacterales > Bryobacteraceae > Solibacter. The sequence continues at coordinate 8,906 of JBEKDV010000266.1, forward strand.
ACCACGAATACCTCCGCGGATACGGTGGTAGGCCTGCAGTTTCAACCCTTGACCCTGAAGTTCCCCGAAAAGCTTCAGGAGTACGACGGGACCACGCCACTGCTGGCCCACAACATCGGCGACCTCGCGTTGGTGCGGGCCACGTACGGCTCGGGCTCGATCGTGATCGCCAGTGAGGATGTCAGCAGACCGTTGATGGTTGGTTTTCCGTGGGCGAACGACCGGCCCACCAACACGGTCTTTCCGCTAAGTGTCCACACCGGCCGCGTCCCGACATATCCCGACAGTTATCCGCATATCGAAAGGCCGATCCCGCCCAAAGGCACCGACGAGTATGACGTGAGCATTCGGTTCGCCCATGCCGATGCGAGCCAGGCCAAGGTGGCTGCCGATCTGTACAAAAAGTTCAGCGAGGCCTTCCCGAACCAGTTGAAATGGTCCGACCGCCGTCCCATTGGCGCGATATTTCTGGCGACAGGCGGGCTAAACGACCCGGCCAATCCGCAAGGATGGTTCGGCGATTCCCACCTGAATATCAACACTCCGTCGGGCAAAGCGGACTTTCGCCAGAGGCTTCTGGTGCTGGCCGACAGCGCCATTGCCATCATGAAGAGCATGAATGCGCAGGGAGCCATCACCTGGGATATCGAAGGGCAGAAATTCGCCAATACCGTGTCCTACCTGGGCGATCCCCGGGTGGTGAATCAACTGGCCCCCGAAATGGCCGACGTTGCCGACGAATATTTCCAGCGTTTCCGCAATGCGGGATTGCGGGTGGGCGTCACGGTCAGGCCGCAGCAACTTACCCTCTCCGCCGAAGGGCAGCGGGCCGCGCAGACGGCGGTGGCAGACCCGGCGCAGCTTCTGATCGATAAGATCGCATATGCCAAGAACCGTTGGGGGATCACGATGGCCTATGTCGACTCGAATGTCAACGCCACCGATGGTAATCCGATGGACCCCGCGATTATACAAAAAGTCGCGGCCGCCTTCCCCGACGTTTTGCTGATTCCGGAGCATTCCAACCTCCGCTACTATGCGTATTCGGTTCCATACAAAGAACTGCGCAGGGGTGAAGTGTCGACGTCCGCGGATGTGCGCGGGGTATATCCCGATTCGTTTTCTTTGATCTACACCGCGGATGGACCCCTTGACCTCTACCACAAGAACCTCGTCAAGGCCGTTCAGCAAGGTGACAGCGTTATGTTCCGGACGTGGTACGCGGATCCCCAAAACGAAAAGGTCAAGAGCCTTTTCTCCCGATAAGCGTTCCGGGAACGGACTTACGGAGCACCGGTCGACGCGTGTTTCCTCCGTTGCAACACGATCAGGAGCGCGCCTGTCAGTCCGAGGATTAGTACTCCGAAAACGCCTGCGTCGAGTGCCGGTGGCGTGTCGCCTTGATTCCGGTACTCCAGGGCGCCCATGTCGACCGCCGCACCCTCTTGACGCGGAGCTCCGCTGAAGTCCTGGGTAATCGGGAGCTTAGACTCAAATGTCGAGAGGGCCGAAGCCGCATCGATGGCGGGAGAGCCCTTCCGCAGCCGGTAGTCGCCGCGCGCCCGATCCTGAAACATCGGATCACCCTGCAGTGATCCCCCATCGAAACCGGCGGCTCGCCATTGATCCAGAGACATATCGCGGTCGTTGAACCTCGCCCGAGGACCATAGAAGTTGTAGCGGACTTCGGAGAACTCCGCCGCAAGCGGGTGGCCGCTCCACTGTTTTACGACGCGCCCTGGCGATAAGAGGATATTCCCATAGTAACTGAACTTAGCGCCGGTTGTGTCCTTACTGTCGACTGCGATGCAAGTTGTGACAGGGGATGCGTGGGGATCGACGGCAACCGTACTGAAACGGAGCGTATTTCCGGTTCCGCGGGAAACAACCGCACTCTGGTACCAGGAGGTCCCTAAGTTAGTACCATCGATAATCATGTTTTGGAAAGTGAGTTCCGAGCCGATCATATCCAAGGTGGCGTACGGGCCAGTGATACGCATTCCGTCAAATACGATGTTCCGGCCGTAAACTTCGACGCGTGCGTTTTGAACCAGGCCTCCGCGGACCAGGACGGTGGTTCCGGAGTTCTCCTCA
>JBEKDV010000267.1:0-10994 GCA_050014175.1 Candidatus Solibacter sp.
TCTGCGTAGATTAAGTAACAGGTTCGGGGCGGAAACCCGCGCCCCGAACCCGTCCGGGGCCTGCCAAGATCTCCGGACAGTTTATTTTGCAAGTTCCTAGCTTCCGCCTGCCAACCCGGGGGGTTGATGAAGAGTTGGCAGGCGGACCCAGAGGGTACCCCGCCTGCCCCACCTGTAAGGCCTGTCCTACAGGGAATATCGTCCCGCGGCCAGCACGTGTTTGGCGATCTGGCGGCCCAAGGCGATGGTGTCCGCCGGCTCGTGCTTGGCGAGGCGGCGCAGAATCGCCATCTGTGTTCTGAGCATGTCGCCTTCGGCCACCGCGGCGATCACCTTGCGCGCCGAAAGTTCTACCGTCTGCGCCGCCTTGGCCGCGTAATAGCGGGTCATGGCGATGGCTTGCTTTGCCGCTGCTTCGCCCTTGGCGGCGATCAGCTTCTCCGCCCGCAGCAGGCACGATTCCAGCGCGAACACCTCCATGATGCAGTCGGCTAGAGCGCCCATCACTTCCTGCTGGTCCGCCAGACCCATCATGTACTTCTGCGACGCCGCGCCGGCCGCGAACAGGGCGAGTTTCTTGGCGTTGGCCAGCAGATGGTGCTCGGCGCTTAACGGGCCCTCGCGCTCTTCGACGGCGCTGGGACCGGACATCACCTCGTCCATCAGCTTCTTGATGGCCCCTAGCAGCGGCAACTGGCCGGCCACGGCGCGCTTCATCAACCAGCCGGTGATGATCAGCCGGTTGATCTCGTTGGTGCCCTCGAAGATCCGGTTGATGCGCGCATCGCGGTAGGCGCGCTCCGCCGGATACTCCTCCACGTAGCCGTACCCGGCGTAGATTTGCAGCACGTGGTCCACCACCGTGTCCAGCATCTCCGAGGCCCACACCTTGAGGATGGAGCACTCCACGGCATACTCCTCGATGCGCTTCTGGATTTCGCGGGAGGCTCCCGGAGCGCCCGCGTCCACATCGGCGAGTGCCGCGTCGATCATGCCGATGGCGCGATAGACCATGGATTCGCCGGCATACACTCCGGCGGCGGATTCGGCCAGTTTCTCCTGGATCAAGCCGAATTCGGCGATGGTCTTGCCGAATGCCTTGCGCTCCTTGGCGTAGCCGATGGCGTCCTGCAGGCCGTTGCGTGCCCCGCCGACACAGGCCGCACCCAGCTTGAAGCGCCCGATGTTCAGGATGTTGAACGCGATGTGGTGCCCCTTGCCCACTTCACCCAGCAGATTCTCCACCGGCACCTGGCAATCGGCCAGAATCAGCGGGCAGGTGGACGATCCGCGAATGCCCAGCTTATGCTCTTCGGCCCCGATCGAGAAGCCCGGCGTGTGGCGTTCGATCAGGAAGGCCGAGAACTTCTCGCCATCCACCTTGGCGAACACCGTGAACAGATCGGCGAAGCCGCTGTTGGTGATCCACATCTTCTCGCCGTTGAGGACGTAATGCTTGCCATCCGGCGAGAGCACCGCCCGTGTGCGGCAGTTCATAGCGTCGCTGGCGGAGGAGGATTCCGAAAGCGCATACGCGCCGATCCATTCACCCGTCCCCAGCTTCGGCAGGTACTTGCGCTTCTGTTCCTCGGTGCCGTACCAGACGATGGGCAGCGTGCCGATCCCCACGTGCGCGCTGAAGGCCACCGAAAAGCTGGCCAGTTTGCTGATGGATTCGGCAATCAGCGCCGAGGTGACCTTGTCCATTTCCAGGCCGCCGTAGGCTTCGGGGATGTCGACGCACATCAGGCCGAGTTCGCCGGCCTTGCGCAGCAGGCCCTTGGTGACCTCGAAGTTCTTGGCCTCGATCTGGGCAGCCGCCGGCATCACCTCGTTTTGGGTGAAGTCGATTGCGGTCTTCGCAATCTGCCGGTGCTCCTCGGAGAGGTCTTCTGGTGTGAAAACATCTTGCGGATCGCGCTCCTCGGTGAGGAAGCTGCCGCCCTTGACCCGTTTCGCCATCATTTGCACGTTGCTGGTTGCCATATGTGTTTCCTTTGCTAATTCAGGTTCTCGAAAATTCCCGCGGCGCCCATGCCGCCCCCCACGCACATCGTCACAATTCCGTACCTGGCATTCCGCCGTTTGAGCTCCTGCAGCAGGCTGGCGGTGAGTTTGGCCCCCGTGCAGCCCAGTGGGTGCCCCAACGCAATCGCGCCGCCGTTGACGTTCACCCGATCCATCGTCAACCCCAGGGTCTTGATGACGGCGAGCGACTGCGACGCGAACGCCTCGTTCAATTCGATCAGATCGATCTGTTCCAGGCTCAGGCCCGCTATTTTGAGCGCTTTGGGGATGGCATACACCGGCCCGATTCCCATCTCCTCGGGCAGGCATCCCGCGTAGGCGAAGGCCACCAGGCGGGCCATCGGCTGAATTCCCAGCGCCCGGGCGCGTTCCTCGCTCATCACCACCGCGGCCGCCGCGCCATCCGACGTCTGCGAGGAGTTGCCCGCGGTGACCGTGCCCTTGGTGTGGAAGGCGGCCTTGAGCTTGCCCAGCGCCTCTAGCGAGGTATCGCCGCGCGGCCCTTCATCCACCTGGAAGACCGTTTCCGTCTTGCGGATCTTCGATTTCGCGTCCGGCGCCGCAAAGGTCACCGGCACCGGAACGATCTCCTGCTGGAACTTGCCCGCGGCCTGCGCGGCCAGCGCGTTGGTGTGGCTGGCCAGAGCGAACTCGTCGGCCTGCTGGCGCGTGACGCCGTAGTGGTGCGCCACACGCTCCGCGGTCAGCCCCATCGACAGGTAAGAATCCGGATAGTTCTGCTGCAGCCACGGATTGATGGAGATCTTATTGCCGCCGAAAGGAATAAAGGACATGGATTCCGTCCCGCCGGCCACGATCACCTCCGCTCCCCCGCCCCGTATGCGCTCTACCGCGAGAGCGATGGCTTGCAGCCCGCTGGCGCAGTAGCGGTTGATGGTCATGGCGGAAGATTCGATCGGCATGCCGGCGCGCAGGGCGGCCACCCGCGCCACGTTCATGCCCTGTTCGCCCTCCGGCATGGCGCAGCCGATGATCACGTCCTCGACTTCGTGGATGTCCAGGGCGGGTACGCGCGCCAGGGCGCCCTGTATGGCCACCGCCGCCAAGTCATCGGGACGGGTGGCGCGCAACATTCCTTTGGGAGCCTTGCCCACCGCCGTCCGCACGGCGCTCACAATCACTGCGTCTCTCATGGATGATTCTCCTTACTAACTACCCAAGAAAGTATTTTGGCCGCCGATGAACGCCGATAAACGCGGATAAACCAAATACTTCTTATCCGTGTTCATCGGCGTTCATCGGCGGCTCAAAATCTTTAATTCCTAAGCGGGCGGCCGGTCTTCAACGTGAAGGCGATCCGCTCCCGGGTTTTCTTTTCGCCGCATAGCGAGAGGAACGCTTCCCGCTCCAGATCCAGCAGATACTGCTCGCTCACCAGGATGCCGGGGGTGATGGGCCCGCCGCAGAGCACGTGGGCTACCCAATTGGCCACCTTCACGTCGTGATCGCTGATGAATTCACCTTGCCGCATCACGTGGACCCCGAGTTTGAGGGAGGCCAGCATGTTCTCGCCAGGAGCTGGAATATCGGTGCGCGGCACCGGGGCGGAATAACCGCCGGCGGCCAATTCGCGGGCCGCTGTTTTCGCGTCGTTCAGCAGACGGTCGCGATTCATGGTGATGCGGTCGGCCGGCAGCAGCATGCCGATCTGCCGCGCCTCCACCGCCGAGGTGGACACCTTGGCCATGGCGATGGTTTCGAAGGTCCGCCGCAGCGCCCCTAACAGTTCCGCCGACTCGTTGCGGGCGGTCCCGTGAACCGCCGCCACCACATCCAGCGCGCGCAGCAGCATTTCCTTGCAGCCGCCGCCGGCGGGCACCACGCCGACACCGGTCTCCACCAGCCCCATGTACAACTCCGCATGCGCCTGGCGCCGGGCGCCGTGAATGGCCATCTCCGCCCCGCCGCCCAGACAGAAGGAGTACGGCGCCACCACCACCGGACGCGGGCAGAATTTGATGGCCGCCGTCATCTTCTGGAATGCCCGCACGGCGAAATCCACCTCGTCCCACTCCCCTTCCTGGGCGCTCATCAGCAGTTGCATCAGGTTGGCGCCCACCGAGAAGTGCTCGGCGTCGCCCGAGATCACGAAGGCCTCGAAATCGCGCACTGCCTGGCTCTCCGGCGCGAACGTTTCGGTCACCAGCCGTATGATGTCTTCGCCCACCGCGTTCTTCTTCGAGTGCACTTCCAGGCAGGCCACGCCATCGCCCAGATCCACCAGCGACGCGCCCGGGTTGTGCCGCACCACGCCGTTGGCCGCGCGGAACTTGGCGATGCGCCCGATGCCCTCGGCCTCGATGATCGGCCGGTACGCTCCGGTGACGATATCGAAGACCTCGCGGCCATGGGCGCGGTACCAGGAATTGGCAGGCGTCCGAGCTTCGCTCGGATTGGCAGGCGGAAGCGCCTGCCCCACCACGTCCTCGCGCATGCGCCGCACAGTGGCGGGGACGCCGGCCGCGTCCCAGAGTTGGAACGGCCCCATTTCCCAGTTGAACCCGGCGCGCATGGCGCGGTCCACGCTGGACGCATCGTCGGCAATCTCCGGCAGGCAATCCGCCGCATAGTTCCACAAGGCGCTGAGCAGCCGCCAGTGGAACCGGGCGGCTTTATCCTTGCGGACATCGCCAGCCAGCAGTTGGGCCAGCCGGTCGGGTAACTTCTCGGCGTTCTTGGCCATTTCGAGCGAAGCCATCTTGGGCCGGACGGCCGGAGCGTATTCCAGCGTCTTCCAATCCAGCACCAACCGGACATCCTTGCCCTCGGCATCCTTCTCTTTCTTGTAGAACCCCTGTTTGGTCTTGTCGCCCAGCCAGCGGCGTTCCAGCATGGTCTGCACGAAGGGCGGCATGGCGCCCGAACCCTCAAAGTTGGCGGCCACGTGGGCGAGCACGTCGATGCCCACCATATCCGCCAGCCGGAAGGTCCCGGTCCGCGGCCAGCCGATCACGCTGCCGGTGAGCGCGTCCACCTCTTCGATGGTCAGGTCTTCCTCCTGCATCAGGCGCACCGATTCCAGCATGATGAAGACGCCGATCCGGTTGGCGATGAAGTTGGGCGTGTCGCGGGCGAACACCACTTCCTTGCCCAGCAACACGTCGGCGAAGTGCGCGATGGCCGCAATCGCCGAAGGGTCCGCCTCCGGCGTGGGAATGATCTCCACCAGGCGCATGTAACGCGGCGGATTGAAAAAGTGCGTTCCGAACCAACGCCGCCGCACCGCCTCCGGCAGTTTGGCCGCAATCGACGCCACCGGCAGGCCGCTGGTGTTGGTGGTCAGAATCGCGCCCCGCTTCAAGTGCGGCACGACTCTGTCCAACAGCGCCTGCTTGATCCCCAGGTTCTCCGTGACCGCCTCGATCACCCAGTCGCAACCCCCCAGTAGCGCCAGATCGTCGTCGAAGTTGCCTACGCTGACGCGCGCCGCATAGGCGGGATCGTAAAACGCCGCCGGTTTGCTCTTCTTGAGCGCATCCAGCGCCTGCGACGCGATGGCGCTGCGCGCGCCCGCCGGCGCCGGAATATCCAGCAAGACCACCGGCAGGCCCGCATTCGCCAGGTGCGCCGCGATGCGCGATCCCATGGTTCCCGCGCCCAGCACCGCCGCTTTGCGGATCACTCCGGACGCGGCCGGTTTGACATCTGCTTCCACGCTCATGCGAATTACTCCTCTTTGGAAACTATGCGCAACTTGCTACTCCGCTTCCTGGCGATCAACCCGTGCGTCAACGTACGCGCGAACTGGTTGGCGATCTCTGCCGGGGAAAGGGCGCCATCGGGTTCATACCACATGCAGATCCAGTTCAGCGCGCCGGCGATGGAAAACGCGGCGATCTTGCTATCGCAGGGAGCGATCGATCCATCCTCGATGCCTTCCTCGATGAACGACCGCAAACGGCGGTCGATCTTTCTCTTATACGTCCGCACCTCGGTACGCGCGTCGCTGGTGAGGTCGCCCTCGTCCAGACGCATCACGCACCGTCCGAAGTTGACCGTCATCACGGTGGCATACGAGTGGATAAATGCTTCCACCTTCTGTAGTCCAGTTCCACAGTGATCGGCGATTTTGTTGAGAATTTGCTCAATGAGCCCAACACCCAAGCGGTAACACTCCAGGAGAATGTCTTCCTTGTTGTGGAAATAATGATAAAGCGCCGGTTTGGTAATGTTCAGCCGGTCGGCGACGTCGTTCATCGACGTCCGGCCATAGCTTTTTTCGAGGAATAGCTGTGCAGCGGTTTTCAACACCGCCTGGCGTTTCGTGGCTGGGTCGCGCCGCCGGTCGGCGAATGCCTTCCGGGGCGATAGCGATACGGAGGCGTCTTTTGTCATGACAGACGATACGCGCGCCTATTGACATGAGGCGGCGCTCCTGATATCTTACCCACCGGTAAGAAAAAAACGCAAGAGGGTACTTGCGTGGCGCAACGCCTATTGTTCTCAGTGCCGGCCAGACTACCCGCAAAGCTCTCGCCATGGGCGCGGACCACGCGATTCACATCCAGTGCGGCGTTTCCGTGAGTTTGGATACATTGGCTCTTACCAGCCGCCAGGGAGGTACGATGCCGGGCAATCTCAGTGCGGACGATCTGCCGCTCCAGCGCATCTACAAATGGGAGCGCGAGCGTCCCGAAGCTGTTTTCCTCACCCAACCTTATGGCGGCGGCAAAGTGCGCGACTGGACATGGGGCCAGTCGGTCGCCGAAATCCGCCGTATCGCCACCTGGCTGAAGGCGCAGGATTGGGAGCCGGGAAGCCGCGTGGCGATCCTGTCCCGCAATTGCGCCTGGTGGATCATGGCCGACCTGGCAATCTGGATGGCGGGGTACGTCACGGTGCCGATCTACCCTTCGCTGAAAGGTCAGACGATCCGCCAGATCCTGGAACATTGCGGCGCCAAAGCCTGCTTCCTCGGCGCCACCGACGAGCGCGAAGCCGCCGAAGCCGGCATCGCGACCGGTGTCGCCTGTGTTCGCTTTCCCACCGCCGCCCCCAACGATTGGCCCGCTTGGGAAGTTCTGGTGACCGCCAATCGTCCCCTGCCTGGAAACCCGACCCGTCCCGGGGACGATCTGTCCACCATCATCTATACCTCCGGCACCACGGGCACCCCGAAAGGGGTCATGCACACGTTCAATACCTTCGGGTTCGACGCCAAAGTACTCGCCGAAATGATCAAACTGACGTCCAAGGAACGGGTGCTCTCCTATCTGCCGCTGGCCCACATCGTGGAGCGCGCCGGCATGGAAGGAACCGCGGTCTACCTTGGGTATCGCGTCTTCTTCAGCGAAGGGATCGAGACCTTTCTGACCGACCTGGGCCGTGCCCGGCCCACCATTTTCCTCTCCGTGCCGCGCCTGCTTTTGAAGTTCCAGCAGGGCGTGTTCGCCAAGATGCCGGAGCGCAAGCTGGAACGCCTGCTGCGCATCCCCATCCTCAATCGAGCCGTCAGGAAACGCGTCCTGCGCAAACTCGGCCTGGACACCGTCCTCAACGCGGCCTGTGGCGCAGCCCCGCTGCCGCCCGAAATCCTGACCTGGTATCGGAAGCTTGGCCTGAACCTGGCCGAGGGCTACGGCATGACCGAAACCCTGATCACCCACCTGCCGGCCCCCGGCTCCGTCCGCCCCGGCTACGTGGGTTGCGCCATCCCCGGCGTGGAGGCCAAGATCACCGAAGATCAGGAACTCTTCATCCGCAGCCCGATGAACATGTTGGGCTATTACAGGGATCCGGACACCACCGCGGCTTGCTTCACGGCGGACGGCTTCTTCCGCACCGGCGATCTGGCGCGCATCGAAGCCGATGGCCAACTCAAGATCATCGGCCGCGTCAAAGAGCAGTTCAAGACCAGCAAGGGCAAATACGTGATGCCCACTCCCATTGAGTGTCAACTGCTGGCCCACCCCGTGGTAGATGCCTGCTGTCTCATGGGCGCCGGCATGCCCCACCCGTTCGCCGTGGTCCTGCTGGCTGAGGAGACGCGCAAGGTTACCGCGCGGTCCACGGAGCGGGCGGCGGTCGAGCAGACTCTGTTGGACCTCATGAACACGGTCAACACCCAGTTGGATCCGCACGAGCAACTCAGCTTCGTCGCCGTGGCCCAGGGGCCGTGGACCATCGGCAATGGGTCCATCACGCCCACCCTCAAACTCAAGCGCAACGTTCTGGAAAGCCGCTATCAACCCTGCGTAGACGATTGGATGAAGCAGAATCGGCCGGTGGTATGGGAATCGCCGGCGGAAGGTGTGAGGTCGGCGGCCTCGTAAAGCCGGACAGACCAGCGCCTTTGGTGGTCTGATGTGATTGGTTAAACAACAGACGACAAGAAGCGATCGTCTGTCCCACCGAACTGGTCGTTCTCCGTGGACCCCGCCAGCGCGGCGGTGGAACTGTGACCGCCGGAGATCGCCTGCTGCACTTCGTCGAAGTAGCCGGTGCCCACGAACCGCTGATGCCTTACCGCCGAGTAACCATGCTCCCGCGAGGTTTCGAATTCCCGCTCCTGTAGACTCGCGTAGGCCGCCATCCCGCTGCCCGCGTAGTCGCGCGCCAGGGAGAACATGCTGAGGTTCAGCGCGTGGAATCCCGCCAGGGTGACGAACTGGAACTTGTACCCCATGGCGCCCAGCTCCTGCTGGAAGCGCGCGATAGTGGCATCGTCCAGCTTCTTTTTCCAGTGGAAGGACGGCGAGCAGTTGTAGGCCAGCAGTTTCCCCGGGAACCTGGCGTGGATCGCTTGGGCGAACGCTCGCGCCTCGTGCAGATTCGGCTCGGAGGTTTCGCACCAGAGCATGTCCGCATAAGGCGCATAGGCCAGGCCTCGCGCGATCGCCGCCTGCATGCCTCCGCGGAAGTGGAAGAACCCTTCGGTGGTCCGTCCGCCGGTCAGGAAGGGGGTGTCGCGTGGGTCGATATCGCTCAACAACAGGCCCGCGCTGTTGGCGTCGGTACGGGCCACCAACAGGGTCGGAATCCCCATCACGTCCGCCGCCAGGCGGGCGGCGATCAGCTTCTGCACGAATTCGGCCGTTGGAACCACCACCTTGCCGCCCAGATGCCCGCACTCCTTCGCCGAGGAGAGCTGGTCTTCGAAGTGCACCGCGGCCGCGCCCGCTTCGATCATACCCTTCATCAATTCGAAAGCATTGAGCGGCCCGCCGAAGCCCGCCTCCGCGTCGGCCACGATAGGGGCGAACCAATGACGCCCGGCGGCGCCTTCCGATTGATGAATCTGGTCGGCGCGCTGCAAGGCGTTATTGATGGCGCGCACCACCGCGGGCACGCTGTTGGCCGGATACAGGCTCTGGTCCGGATACATCTGGCCGCCCAGGTTGGCATCGCCCGCCACCTGCCAGCCGCTCAGGTAGATCGCCTTCAGCCCGGCCTGCACCTGCTGCACCGCGTGATTGCCGGTCAGCGCGCCCAGCGCCGCCACGTATGGTTCCGTGTGCAGCAGATGCCAGAGCCGCTCCGCTCCCATGCGCGCCAGCGTGTGCTCGATTCGCACGGAACCGCGCAGGCGTTCCACATCTTCCGCACGGTAGGGCCGCACGATTCCCCGCCAACGCGGATCGCTCTCCCACGTCTGCCTGAGTTCCTCAGCGTAATTCGGCATTCCTTTTCCTCTCCTGCCCACCGCACCGCGGACGCGGCCGGCTGGTATTAGCAGAAGCCGGATTGCGCCCACTGGCAAACGCGCTGGGACGAATCGGACCGGTGGTCCGGATCGGACAACCCGAGGTGCGCATCTTTGCCGGCCGCGCTAGCATCACTTGCATAAGGAACCAGTTTCATGTTTGCCACACAAGAGAAGCCGACACAGATCAACGCGCCCCTCACGGATGCGCAGCAAGCCATCCTCAGCGACGAAGCCATACGTTTTCTTTCCAGGCTGGCGCACGCCTTCGAACCCCGCCGGCGGCAACTGCTCGCCGCCAGACGCCTTCGCCAGCAGGAAATCGACGCTGGCGCCATGCCGGAGTTTCTGGCCTCCACGGCACACATCCGTAATAGCGACTGGCAGGTGGCGCCCATCCCGGCGGACCTGCTCGACCGGCGCGTCGAAATCACCGGCCCGGTCGACCGCAAGATGATCATCAACGCCCTCAATTCCGGCGCCAGCGTCTTCATGGCCGATTTCGAAGATTCCAACTCGCCCACCTGGAGCAACGTGATGGAAGGGCAGGTCAACCTGCGCGACGCCGTTCGCGGCGCCATCACTTATACCAGCCCGGAAGGAAAACGCTACCAAGTCTGCGAAACACCGGCGGTCCTGATGGTTCGCCCGCGCGGCTGGCACCTGGTGGAAAAGCATTTTCTGGTCGATGGCGAACCCATTTCGGCGTCGCTCTTCGATTTCGGCCTGTTCTTCTTCCACAATGCCAGGACCCTGATCGCCAACGGCACGGGCCCATACTTTTACCTGCCCAAACTGGAGAACCATTCGGAAGCCCGCCTGTGGAACGACGTTTTCCTGCTGGCGCAGCAAGAACTCGGCATTTCGCGCGGCACCATCCGGGCTACCGTGCTCATCGAAACCATCTTCGCCGCCTTCGAAATGGACGAAATCCTTTGGGAGCTTCGGGAGCACTCGGTGGGGCTGAACTGCGGCCGGTGGGACTACATTTTCAGCTTCATCAAGAAGTTCCGCAACCAGTCCGGTTTCGTGCTGCCGGACCGCGCCCAGGTCGGCATGGACCGCCATTTTCTGCGCTCGTATGTGGACCTGCTGATCCATACCTGCCACCGGCGCGGCATCCATGCCATGGGCGGCATGGCGGCGCAGATTCCCATCAAGAACGATCCCGAGGCCAATCAAGCCGCATTGGAGAAGGTGCGCCAGGACAAACTCCGCGAAGTCTGGGCCGGCCACGACGGCACCTGGGTGGCCCACCCCGCCCTGGTTCCCGTTGCCCGCGAGGTCTTCGACACCTATGTGC
>JBEKDV010000268.1:0-10945 GCA_050014175.1 Candidatus Solibacter sp.
GTTTCTGGCGCCGGGTTCTTCCGACGATGCCGAACAGGATTTGGTGGGCTCCGGCCCAGTCGCATTCGACCGATGGGATCTGCTGTGGCCGATGGCGCCAAAGCCGCTGTTGGTGGCGGTCAGCGCGCACGACTTCTTCGGGACATATTCGCCGTCTTACGAAAGCAGCGGACGCGAGGAGTTCGAGAAGTTGGCGCGCGCCTACTCCACGCTGGGCGCGGCCGGCAGTCTGGGGTACTTTGAATCGCCGCTGCCACACGCGCTCTCTTATCCGATGCGCCTGGCGGTATACAACTGGTTCGAGCGATTCCTGCAGCGCAGAGATGGCACGATCGAGGAAGAGCCGCCCACCAGCCCGGAGAAGGACGAAACGCTGTGGTGCGGAGCGACGGGGAACACTGTCCGCGATTTCGGCGGCAAGACGCCTTTCGCCCTGACCCGCGAGCGCGCCCGCGGCATTCGGACGCCAGAGCGGCCGGCGGACCTGCGTGCGCTGGCCGGCATGGATTCACCGGCCACGACCGGGCGCCTGGAGGTGCGCGGCTCGACGAAGTATCGCACCAGCGATGTCCTGGCGGTAGAGGTGAATACGGCAAAGCGGGTTTGGGCGCCGGCGTGGCTTTTCCTGCCGAAGCGCGCCTGGACGCGCCTGCTGCTCCTTATCGAGCCCAATGGGCGCAACGGCGCATGGCACGAGGACGAACTCTACGACCAACTGGCGGGGGCGGGAATCGCCGTCTGCGCGGCCGATGTGCGCGGCGTGGGCGACCTGGAGGCGCAATTCGGCCCGGGCTCCGCCGGCTACATCCGCTCGCACCAGACGGAAGAGAACTACGCGTGGGCTTCGCTGATTCTGGGGCGCAGCCTGCTGGGCCAGCGCGTCACCGATATCGTGGCGTTGGTACAGGCGTTGGCGCAGGCTTACCCGCAGGCTGCCATTGCCCTCGCCGCGCGCGACAAAATGACCGTGCCGGCGCTGGTCGCGGCCGCACTCGAGCCGCGAATTGGGACGACCTACCTGGCGCGGCATTTGGTGTCGTGGCGGAGCGTGACGGAATTGGAGGACTATTCGTGCCCGCTGGCGAGTCTGGCGCCGAACGCGCTCGGGACCACCGACCTGCCGGAGATTGCGCGCTCGATTGCGCCGCGTGCGGTAATTGTGGCCGGCGCGATTGACGCCGCCGGACGTTTGCTGCCGCGCGGTGGCGCGCCCTACGCGGACTATCGCGAACAGCCGGCGTGGGACTTCGCCGCTCTATCGCGGCTGTAGCGGGGGGGCGGCGCGGACGAAGAATGCCCCCATGAATGGGGGCATGGCAGCCTGAAAGGCTACTCTACGGGTGGAATCCGAATCAGGTCGGTGATGGCGTGAGGGTCCTCGGAGATGCGGGATAGGGCGTAGACGGCGCCATCCTGGCCCACCGCTATGGAATTCACGTAGTTGGGCCGCTGCCCCGAGTTGAAGAAGATCGGGCCGTGATCGAGATAGCGGCCCGTGGGAATGTGCCAGGTAATCAGGTGAAGGTCTTCGCGCCCCTTCGATTCGCCCTTGGCGGTGGACTCCTTGCCTCGCACGCGGCGGCCGTTCTCGTACACCGGGCCTCCCGTCAGGTAGTAGATGGTGCGGTTGTCCGGTCCCAGGGTGAAGCCCAGATAGCCATAGCTGAACTGGTCGAACATTCCGCTGCGCTGCGAGACCTCGGAGGTGATGCGGCCGAGGACTTCGACCTGTCCCGCCGCGGGCGCGAACCGGAACAGGTATCCGGAGTTGCCGTGCACGCCGTAAATGGCCTTTTCCGGGGCATACCAGAACGTCTGCCGCCAGTTGTAGCCCATGTGACCGGCGCTGGCCGGGTCGTACAGGCCGAAGTAGTCTTTCTTCAGATCGTCCGTGAGGATGGGGCCGATGGCTTCGGAATCGTAATGGTATTGGTGGATGACGCCATCGGAAGTGGAGAAGTATACCGAACCGTCGGTGGGGTCCACGGTCAGCGAGCGGCAGATGGTGCGGAAAGTCGGGCCTTTGCCGTCCTCGCCCTGCTCGGAGACGGGACCGAGGTCTTTCATTTCACGCTTGGGAAGGTCATAGCGGATGAAGCGCCCGGTGGGCCAGGTGAGGCCATACAGGCGCTTGCGCTGCGTGTCCATGGCGAAAGCGATGATGCCCTCATGGAAGGGCGCGATGCCCAGACTTTCGTACTTCCCGGTGGCCATGTCGAAGGCGAGAAAGTGGCCTCCGGGATACGGCTTCATGCCGGCGGGCGGAATCCCCGGCTTCTCCATGCCATCGATGATGGAGTAGAAGCCGATGTGCGTGGCGAAGTAGAGTTTACCCTCGGATTCCACGAAACGAACGTGGCTTTTGCCTTGGGATATGGCGTGCGAGCCCTTTTCCCCACAGGCCTCGGTGAGGTCGCCGAGGTGTTTCACGCTCTTGCCGCCGGGGTCGTAAGAGTACATCTGCGCCGCCAGATCGGCCCGTTCGCAGGACAGCACGTAATAAATCCGGCCGTCGCTGGCGCAGGAGATGCCGTTATAAGTGTCGTGCGCTTCCGGGAAGGCGGAGTTGACGATGTCCGCCTGCAAGCGCGCGGGGCGATTGACGGCCGCAGGCCCGCCGCCGGTGCAGGCAACCGATAGCAGCACGGCCGCTAGCAGCGCCGCGCGCCAAAATCCTCCGAAGAGGTTCACGCTTTCACCAACTCCCCGGCGTGCGTCTGGATTTTGCGCACCGCCGCGGCAATTTGCTCCATATCCTGGCGCTCGCCCAGCAGCATATTTTGGGTGAACCAGACAGCCTCGGAACAAAGCCGGTCGTTGGCCGGGCAGCGATTCTTCTCTTCCCATTGTTTGAGCCGCTGCGCGGAGAAGAGACGCTGGTAACCGCGGGAGTTGACCGCCTCGGTGACGAACTTCTGGGAATTCAGCGGGCTGTAACCGCCGGAACACGGGATTCCCTCCGCCGTCAAGGCCTTGAGAAACGTGTCGCGAGGCAAGCCGGCGAAGGCTTCCGGATTGTAGCGCAGCATGTACAGGTGATAGGCGTTGTTGGTGCAGCCTTCGTAGTGCCGTGCGGGCGTGATGCCTTTGATCTCGCGCAGCATGGAGGTGAGGTACGTCGCGTTCTCCGACCTTCGCCGGGCCTGCTGCTCGATGCGCTCCATCTGCGCCAGCAGGATGCCGGCCTGAAACTCGGTCAGGCGCAGGTTGGTGCCGGAGCCGGCGTAGGTAAAGTTGGCGCCGATGAATTTGAGGCCGCTGCCGCTGTTGTGGAAGGCGTAGGCCCGCTCCCGTATATCCGGGTCGTTGAACAGAATCGCGCCGCCCTCACCGGAGTTGAGGTTTTTGGACGCCTGGAAACTGAAGCACCCGGTATCGCCAAACGTTCCGGCCTTGCGGCCCTTCCATTCGGAGAGGTGGGCCTGGCAGGCATCCTCGATGAGCGGAATCTTGTGACCGCGCGAGATGGCGAGCAGCGCATCCAGGTCGCACACGTTGCCCCCCAGGTGCACCGGCATGATGGCGCGGGTACTCCCGGTGATCGCCGCTTCCAGCTTGCGCGCATCCATCTGAAAGGTGGCGGGGTCGGTATCCACGAAGACCGGCAGGGCGTGCTGGCGCAGCACCACGTTGAGCGTGGCGATGAAGGTGTACGGAGGGATGATGACTTCGTCGCCCGGTTCCACCCCCATCACGTTGAGCGAGACGAACAGCGCGGCGGTGCCGTTAGAGGTGGCCAGGCAGTCCTTCGCCCCGGTCATGCGGGCGTATTCCTGCTCGAATTTCTTCACGTACTGCCCGTTGCCGCGGAACCACTTCCCGCTGTGCAGAACGTCCATGAGGGCGCGTTCTTCGGCCTCGCCCGAGACCGGCCAGGCAGGGAACGGATCCGTGCGGACCTTAGCGCCTCCCAGCAGGGCAGGCTTGCCCGCATCGGCGGCGGAGGCGTGCAGGACCACGCCGGCAGCGGAAGCGCCTGCCAGAAAACCTCGACGACTCAAATTGGACTTCATACCTACTCCTTTTCCCGTATTACAAGGAAACCAGGATTCACTGCCCGCAGCAGGCGCGGGGCACGTCGCCGTTCACGAACCCGGGCAGCGGCGCCTTCACATCCAAGCGGAGTTCTTTCATACGGCGGCCGTGCATGTCACCCAGCCACTGGTCCAGGTACCGCTTATTGAGATCCACGGTGGCGATGGCGGCGGCGCCGCGATTCCTGGCCACCGACAGCATCTCACCGTCAGGGTCCATGATGTACGTCGGGTGATCGTAACCGGACGCCACCAGGAAGACCTTGTTCTCGATGGCGCGAGCCTTCGCCAGGGTCTCGTCTCCGCCCCAGATCGGCATCAGGATTATCTCCGCTCCCCTGGTTGCCAGGGCGCGCGCCGGGTCGGCAAAGAAGACGTCGTAGCAAATCATCAGTCCCACGGTGCCGAAATCCGTGCGGAAGACGGGGTAATCGCCGCCCGGTGTGAGGCCGGCCTCCACTTCCTCCCGCGGCAGATACACCTTGCGATATTTGCCCTCGACGTTGCCGGCGCGATCGATGAGCACCGCGGTGTTGTAGATCGCCGTTCCCTCCCGCTCATAGATGCCGGCCGCGACGTAAGACGACCGGCTGCGCGCCAGTTCTCCGAGCCGGGCGGTAGTGGGACCGGGAATCGTCTCCGCGACTTCCGCGTACGCCTTGCCGGTGCCGACCACGGTGATCCCTTCCGGCAGCAGGATGACGTCCGTCTTGCCGTGCACGGTTGCCTCGATGGTCTCGAGAAACTGGCGTACGCTTTCCGCCGCCGAATGCGTCTGGCTCGGCCGCAGATTGATGGACGCGATGGTCACCTGGCGCGGTCCCGGATCGGCCGTCTGGTCGAGCGAGATGTCGTCCCACCATACGGTGGCGCTGGGCGCGTTGGAAAGGTATAGCTGTAACACCACCGACGCCGCCTTCTCGGGCGCCTGCGCGAGGAGCCACACTTTGGTCCAATCGCCTTCCCGGCTCGCCCGGTATACATAGTCGGGCTGTCCGGCACGGTCATTGGAGGAGGTCCGCCAATCGAGCCGTGCGACCACCTGCCAGGATTCGCTGGGCACGGCTTCGGCCCGATAGTACGCCACGAATCGATACCAGGCTCCGGCTTCCACGCCAGGCACGCGCCGCTCCCACCCGCCGTGTTCGGCGCTATTACTGTTGCCGGAAATGGCGAGGGAGCCGGCGCGGGTGCGATAGTGGAGCGGATCGACGAAGACACGAGGCGCGGTCTCGGGCCGGGCGCTCCAAAGGCTCCAACCGGGCGGGGCGCCATCCGCCGCCGCTACGAAGGCCGATTCCCGAAGGTGCAGCGAAGCCGCCGTGGCCACGCCGCATAAAAAGAGCGAAATCGAAAGTCTTGTCATGGGCGACTCTCCCGTTTCAGCCTCTCAGCCTAGTCTACAACCGCGGCGGAGACCAGGTGCGGCGCCGAAACATACCGCAACAAGAAGCGCAATTCCTGTTTGGCTTTCGGTGAGCTACAATCGGCGGGATATCCGGAGTGTGGTTTCAGGTCCCGCACGGGCAAAAGGAGGCGCGATGCGAACGTTTTCGGTGTTTCTCCTGACGATCGGTTCGATCGCCGCGCAAAGCACGGTGGTGCGTCCCAAGACGATCGACGACGTTCTGGTGAACCCCGGGATGGGAATCCAGACGTTCCAGCGTTACAACCGGCAGGCCATCTATCCGGGGTTGCGGTGGTCGGAGGTGGGACCGGAAGGCAAGGTCGAGGATGCGCCAGGCAAGGTGGATTTTCCGGAGGCAACGGTCGCGTACATTCGCTGGTTCTGGTCGCAACTGGAGCCGGAACGCGGCAAGTATCGCTGGGATATCATCGACATCGCGCTCGACGAAGCGCGGCGGCATGGGCAGAAGCTCGACATGCGCCTGATGCCGTACGACCAGAGCAGTCCGCTGCCCCGGTGGTATCAGGAATCGGGCGCGCGGCGCGCCAACAAGCCCACCGACCAGGACGGAAAGGTGTGGTCGCCGGACTCCGCCGACCCGCTCTACATCCAGACCTGGGGAGCGCTCGTGGCTCAGGCCGGCAAGCGTTACGATGGGCATCCATACCTGGACGCGGTGGATATTTCGACCTTCGGCTACTGGGGCGAAGGCTGGGGGCCTTATCCGCCGGATTGGCCCACCCAGAAGCTGCTCACCGACCAGTATTTCGACGCCTTCAAGCGTACCCCGCTGCTGATCAACTTCGACGTGCTCCAGACGCTGATCTACAGCACGGGACGGGGCGCGGGCTGGCGCGCCGACTGCTGGGGGGACATGGGCCGGCCCGGACGCAACTTCGCCCACATGCTGGACCGGTATCCGCAATTCATCGCTGAGGGAAACTTGCAGGACGTCTGGCGGCACGGGCCGGTATCGCTGGAGAGCTGCGGCACTCCGGGTTCGTGGTTTCAGGGGAAGTACGATCTGCAATACATCTTCGACCAGGCCTTGCGATGGCACGTTTCGACGGTGAATATCAAATCCACGGCCATTCCCGAAGAGTGGAAGAAGCCCTTCGAGGAGTTCCAGAAGAAGATGGGGTACCGCTTCGCGCTGCGCAAGCTGGAGTACCCGGCGACCGTGAAGTCCGGCCGCATGATGGCGGTGAACATGTGGTGGCTGAATGCCGGCGTGGCGCCGGTATATTCGGAGTACACACTGGCCATGGAATTGCGCGGCGCCGGCGGAAGCTCGGTAATGAAAGTGCCGGTGGACGTGCGCCAATGGATGCCGGGCGACGCGGTTTATGACGGCTCGCTCTACGTGGACGATCGCCTCAAGCCGGGCGCCTACCGCGTGCGGATCGCCCTGCTGGATCCGCGCACGGAGCAGCCGGCGATCAAGCTCGCCATCGAGGGCCGGCAAGCGGACGGCTGGTACGATCTGGGCGAAATCCGGGTGGAGTAGGCGCTCGCGGGCGGTATCATCGGAGCGTATGCACGAAATCACAGCGGAGGAGATTGGCCGGCTGGTGCCGGTAATCGACTACTCGGAAGCGCTTACCATCACGGCCAGCGAGGAAGACGTACGGGCAGCCTGCCGTGCGGCCGGAAAATACCGCTTTCGCGCGGTAGTGGCCTTTCCGCAATACCTGGGCATCCTGGTGGACGAATTGCAAGGTTCGGGGGTACGGGCGCAGATCCCCGTCGCCTTCCCGTGCGGCGGCACCACCACGCGCCTCAAGTGCCTGGAGGCCGAAGAGGGACTGCGGCGCGGCGCGACCGACCTCGACATGGTGATGAACATCGCCGCCTTCAAGGCCGGCGAGTATGCGCGCGTGGCGTGGGACATCGGCGAGGTGATGGCCGTGGCGAAGCCGTTCCAGGTCCCGTTCAAGGTCATCATTGAAATCGGCGTCCTCACCGAGGCCGAGAAGGTCACCGCGGCTAAGCTGGTTCTGGACAGCGGCGCGGACTTCATCAAGACCTGCACCGGTTTCGGACCGGGTCGCGCGACCGTGCACGACATCGGCTTGATCCGGGAGACGGTTGGCGCGGCGATGGGCATCAAGGCTTCCGGCGGTGTGGCTTCCATCGAGGACGCGGTCGCCCTCATGCGAGCCGGCGCGACCGTGGTGGCGATGCGCCGGTTCCTGCTTGACCAACTGGAAGGACTGGGCTGGCCGGGAAGCGCCGCGAGCTGAAGCGAAGGATTGGCCGCCGCTTACTTCTTTTCCACTGGAGGCAGTCCCCCGCGGGCGGGACGCGGAGGAGCCACGTAGTTCACCAGCTCATCCACCGGCTTCTTCCCGGCCCACGCGATCCCACGGAGCAATGTCTTCTGAATCTGGTCATTGGCGAAATTGGCGTAGGTGTGGCCCTGCATCCACACGAAGGCCCGCGCAGGCTGGCCGCCGGGGAGCGAGTGTTCGTACGTCCAGATCTGCGGTACGACTTCGTCTTTGTGGTCGCCGGCGCTGCGCGTGGGCGCGATCCTGGCGGTAGCCAGCACGTGGATGCCAGGATCTTTCGCCCACGTCATCAGGAAGAAGGCTTCATCGGGAATCGTGATGTCGGAGAGGTCCTTCACGATGGGATTCGATTTGTCCACCACGGTGTAGGGGATGGGCGCGTCCAAGGTGTAGTTCACCTCACCATGCTTCTTTGCGCCACCCACGAGCGCCGCAAAATAGGCCGGATCCGGACCGCACAAGGAGTCGTGTAAACTGACCAGTCCTCCGCCGCGTTTGACGAACGCCTCGAGCGCGGCTTTGTCGCTCTCGCTGAGGAAGGCTGCGTCGCCTTTGTAGATCACGACCACGTCGGTATGTTCCAGGTCGGCGCTGCTCGGGGAGTGCAAAGCACCGTCGACGACGGCGCCGCGCCCCGTCAAGAGCTTGCTCCAGTCTGCAAGAAACTGCGGGTAGTCGTGCTGACCCTCGGAATGGGACTTCAGGCCCGCCCAGATATAAATATGCATGCCATTGCGGTTCTGTCCCTGTGGTAGAGGAGCGCCCTGAGGGCCTGCGCCGCGTCCAGCTTGTGCCCAGGTATCCCGGTGCATCGCACCTGCCAGGCACAATAGCAGCAAAGCGCCGAGTACCAGATGCAGGATCCGCGCTTTGGCGCCATTTCGTCCGATCGTCATAGTCATAACCTCGTTTCCGGAAAACGCATCCCTCGCCAGTGAAGTATACTCGATCCATTGTTCCGCGCGCACCCCGGCAATGCGCTTGGGTTGGGCAGCCGGGCGGCAATGGCGAAGTTCAGCCGGCGAAAGGAGAAGAAGTTGCCAATGGAAGAAGAGCTTAAGTCGTCGAGCCGCCGAGGTTTTCTGGGCGGTGTAACAGCGCTAACCGCGGCATCGTACAACCGCGTGCTGGGAGCCAACGATCGCGTCGGCGTCGGCTTCATCGGCTTCGGGCTGATCGGGAAGCAACACATCTACAATTTCAAAACGTCGTTCAAGGACGTGGACAGAGTCGCGTTGTGCGATGTCTACAAGCCGCGGGTGGCCGAAGGTCTCGCCTACATGGAAAGCCCGAATGCCAAAGGCTACAGCGACTTCCGCAAGATGTACGAAGACAAGAACGTGGATGCGGTGGTGGTCGCGACCCCCGACCACTGGCATGCCATGCTCACCATCATGGCCTGCGCGGCCGGCAAGGACGTCTACGTGGAGAAGCCCCTCACCGTTTTCATCGACGAAGGCAAGTGGATGCTCCAGGCGATGAACAAATACAAGCGCGTGGTCGTGGTGGGGACGCAACGAAATCACAACCCGGGCCACCAGACCGCCAGGAAGATTGTCGAGAGCGGCGTGCTGGGCAAGATCCAAATGGTCAAGTTGGGAGCCGGAGGACGCAACATCTATCCGGGTTTCGGGAAGACGCCCGTCACCGATCCGCCAGCCGATTTCGATTACGATCTGTGGCTCGGGCCGGCGCCCAAGAGGCCCTACCAGGGGCATCGCGGACTCTACCACTTCCGCTGGTTCTGGGATTATTCGGGCGGCCAGTTGACCAACCTGGGGGCGCACAGTGTGGCGGCGTTTCTGTTGGTCATGGGAGTGAAGGGACCGACCAAGGTGGTGTCGTTCGGCGGGCGGTTCACTCTGGAGGACGATGGCGAGACGCCCGATCTGCAGGAGTGCCTCTACACTTTTCCGAACTTCTTGATGACGATGGGGGTTCGCGAAGCCAACGGGTACCGCGACTCCGGTGGTTCCGTGGTCATGGGCAACAAAGGCGACCTGCTCCTGGGGTCCAACCAGGTTGTTCCCGAGATGCACGGCGATCCGGTCAACCAGATTCCGCGATTCGTGGGGCATCCGACCGGCGGTCCGGTGTATAACGACACGCCATCCGTGCCGTGGATCGAGGCACAGGCCGGGGCGGGAAGGGGAGCGGGCGGCGGCGCCGGCGCGGGCCGTGGGGCGGGAGGTGAATCGATGGAAAACCAGATGTTCAACGCCAACAAGCGCGATTGGATCGATTGCATCAAGAGCCGCAACAAACCGTTCTGCAACCTGGAAATGGGCCATCGAACGGCGGTCGTCTGCAACCTCGGCAACATGTCGCTTCGCCTCGGCGGGCGGGCCATTCAATGGGATCCCGAGAAGGAAGTGGTCATCGGCGACAAGGAAGCCGCCGCCATGTGCACCAAGCAGTACCGCGCGCCTTGGGACGGAGTTCTCAAGAGCATCCTTAAGGCGTAGAAGCGGCGCCCCAGCCGGACTTCAGGCGACGCGCTGATTTAGAATCGAATACATGATGCGGCGAATGGTGGTCGCTGTCCTTCTCTGCCTCCCGGCCGCGGCGGCGGATGCGGACCTGATCCTGCACAACGGCAAAGTGGTCACCGTGGACGCGGCGTTTCGCGTTGTGGAAGCGATCGCCGTAAAGGGCGGGCGCATCGCGGCGACCGGTACGAGCGCCGAGGTCTTGAAGGCAGAACGCAGCCCAAGGACCAAGGTGGTCGACCTTGGCGGCAAGACCGTGCTCCCCGGGCTGATCGATGCGCATGTCCACGCGCTGGAAGCCGGCTTGAGTGAATTCCGAGGCTCCCTTCCTGCCCTCGATTCCATTGCCGCTATCCGGAACTACATCCGCGCCGAGGCGCGCACGCGGCCCAAAGGCGCCTGGATCGTGGTGCCGCGGACATTGCCTCCGCGGCTCCGGGAAATGCGTTTCCCAACCAAACAGGACCTGGATGTCGCGCCGGACCACCCGGTGGCTTTCGATGGCAGCTATGTCTGGGGTGCCAACTCGCTCGCGCTCAAAGTGAGCGGCATTACCCGCGACACTCCCAACCCACCGGGCGGCGAGATCGTGAAAGGTCCGGACGGCGAACCGAACGGCATCCTCCGCAATGCCTCGCAACTTCTCAAAGGCGCGGCGCGCTCGGAAACATTCAGCGACGAGGACAAGGTGGCCGCGCTCGCCAAGATGCTGCAACTCTACGC
>JBEKDV010000269.1:0-10945 GCA_050014175.1 Candidatus Solibacter sp.
GCCCGCACCCGCAATGGCTTCACCCCGGCATCGCGGGAGGCCCTGTTCAGGCGGTTCAAGGAGCTGGAGACGGCGGAATGCCCCTTTGCCAATCTGCCGGAAACCAAGAACGGCAGGTGGGGCGAGGGGCTGACAGTGGAGAAGATGCGGGAGTGCCGGTGGCTGAAGCCAGTGCTGGTGGGCCAGGTGGAGTTTCTGGAGTGGACCCCGTACGGCCACCTGCGGCACAGCCGTTTCCTGAGGCTACGGGAGGATAAGAATGCCCGCGAGGTTGGGCGCGAGAATTGAGCGTGGTTCAACTCGACGAAAGCCCAACATCGGACGGAAAGATGACCCTGTGTTGACGATCCTGCGCCGGGTGCTCCGAGATTCGCGCGCCGTCGCAAAGCATCAGGGCATTCCCGATGCGGATTAAACTTGGGCTGAAGCAGCGTTAGGAGGTTATCCGCGCCCGAGCTTCCTGCGACACGTTGGCAACTGTTGCGAGAAGCCCAACCTCAACGCGATTCCGGTCCTCGATCTTCGCAAGTAGCTCCACTTGACGCCTCAACAGGTCATTCGTGTTTTGGATTTCACGATGAATGCTGTAGAGCTTAATCGGAGCGACGAACAGCACCACGAGAAAAATCAACGCCGCCAGAACGAGAAGCATCATCAGTATTCCAGCCCCGGCCACTGCGCCACTGTCCATAGATTATCTCCAAAACAGACTGTTTGGTCTGATTGACGAAGCCTAGCACACGGCGGGGCTGGTGCGGGGGGTGAAGAGTGCTGCCGGATGTGGGCGGAACTGCCAGCGTACCAAATCGTGCCAATACAGGTGGAATCGGCTGTGCCCACGCTGTGCTCATCGCGTCGAAAACACGGGCGATAGTCAGCGGTGGTCGTTTCCGGCGGAATCAATGGCTTCGGCATCCCTTGAACCGACACCCGCGCAGGAAACCATCGCAACCGAAATAGAGTTCCCCCGTTTTCCTCGATCTGCGCACAACTGGCGCAGGAATTGGCGCGGCGGGGCGTTGTAGCGGAACTGGCCGCGTCGAATCGGGTTACAAGGTGGGCGTATGCGCAGGCCGAAGCGGCGAACGCGCTTACTTGGGCGCGGGCGGATGAGATGGTGCCGCTGGATGCGGGGTGGCGCGAGTTGATCCACCACGTAAGCATGCGCGGACACCCCGTGCTAAGAGATGTACTTCTTGGAGCCTTGCCCCTGGTGGTAGCACTACAGAGCGAAACGTGTGGGTGAAGGTCCACCACACGGCTTGGGCCGATGCTTACTCATGCCGAATCCGGCCCACCAGTTGTCAACTACTTCGAAGTGCCACTCGGCCCGGTCCCATCGGTGTTGATTGGTTTGACCCCGGTCAAACCTTCAAGGGATGCCATGAACCCCCGGTACTCGCCTTTGCCCACCTTGAAAACTACGCCGCCCTTTCCTGTGCTTGTGTCGGAGGGCGCAGCAGGAGGGGCTGGGGCCACAGCGTTGGATGTTGCTGACGTTGGTCCGACTGCAACAGCGGCGGCTGCGGCAGCGGGTTTGTCGGTCCACACGATTCCCACGTAATGCTTCTTCGTCTTTACGAGCAGCAACAGCGCACCGACTCCCAGTGTTAATACGGCGACTCCAGCGGCGAGGCCCACACGGCGGTGAACATCATTGCCATAAGAAACTTCCGTGATGTCCTTGACCGGAATCACAAAACGTCGCTTGCCTTGCACCAACACAACCTCGTCTTTGCTCACGAAGGTTTCGAGCTTATCGTGTTGATTCAGCGGAAGACTTCCGCCTTCGTACTTCATTGGCGTCATCACGCCGAGTTCTTTTGTTTTTGCGGCATATACAGGGCTGACCGAGAGCAGGGCCACCGTGAAACAGAGGAACATCGAAATGTACTGCGCGTAAGTTTTCAATCGGAACGTCCTTTTGAGACTCGGATGTCCCAATGGAGCACGTTTGGCCGCCGAAGTCTATCTTGAAGTCGGTTTACACTCTGCGGTCAACCCCAGGAACCGGCAACGCTCACTCAGCTAGGTCACAGGCTGCGGCTCGCACGGTATCTATGTACTGCGCTGACTCCTCAGCGCGGTCAACGCAAACTCCGCACCACAGCAGGTGCTCCTCCAGTGCCGCGAGTTCGGCTTCGCCCTTCACCATCCCTAGGTGGTAGCGCTCCAAATCGTGGTCGTCAATATGGCGCGGGAGCTTGGCGTTGATCTCGGCAACCAACCGCCCCACGCGTTTCCTGCTGGCTCGAAAACGCCGAATCTTCTCTGCCACTGTTTTCGTGTCCATGTAAAGACAGTGCGCGGCGGCGGCGGAAATTCTCAGAAATACTTGGATGAACCCGGTGCTGCCAACGCAAGCCGCCACTCCTGCCCCAAAGCGACCTCCCCTCCCATGCAATCTGGGGGCATTTGTGGGGGTACACCCCCTAAACCTGGAGCCTTCTTGATAACACCCCAAGGCACTGGGGTTCAGGCCACCTCGCTGAAACAAGGGCACTTCTGTTCTAAACAGGCTGGATAGAACCTGTTTCCTCTCTGCCTTCTAAGCTGAGGGTCGCTGGTTCGAGTCCAGCCGCGCCTACCAGGGTTTCAACGGCTTGCAAGGATTTGGGATCGGGGAAGGGCGAGGCGGTTGGGGGCTTAACGGAGTAACGGGTGTAATGCTCATGGGTTCGCGGGCCGCCGATACCAATGAAAACAGCAACTTCTGAGCAGCGATGCCCTTTGATTCTCAGACAGTCCGGCTGAGACTCGCACGAAGATCCGGCCACGAAGGCTCCATTCGCAATTCGCGATTCGCGAATATAGAATGGATGTCATGGTACTGAAGCCCCAGGATGTGTATGTAACGCTGAAGATCGTGGCCGCCCAGGCGGATCGTGCGCCGTACTCCCAACTCGCCGCGGAGCTGGTCATGAGCCCGTCCGAGGTGCATGCTTGTGTGCAGCGCGCTCAAGGTAGCCACCTGCTTCACGGCCCTCGACTTAAGAACCGCCCGAACTTTAGTGCGCTTGAGGAGTTCCTCCTCCACGGGCTTAAGTATGTCTTTCCGCCCGAACGGGGAGAACTCACCCGCGGAGTTCCTACGTCGTATGGCGCGGGGCCACTTCGCGGCATTATCGGACAAGGGAACGAACCTGTTCCCGTCTGGCCGTACGAGGAGGGCAAGCAAAGGGGGATCGCGTTTGAACCGCTGTACAAGACGGCACCCGCCGCGGCCCTGCGTGACCCAACGTTTTACGAGTACCTGGCCCTGGCCGACGCCCTGCGGGACAGCCGAGCCCGTGAACGACAAGTTGCCGCGACAGAGATGTGCCGCCGACTCCGAGACGCCAATGCACGATTCAAATCTTGAGTAATTAATTACGGCTGCCCGTCTTCTGCGCCCGCTGCTTGAAGAACTCGTATTTGTGGGAGGAAGCGTCACGGGTCTCCTCATTACCGACGAGGCCGCGCCCGATCCGCGAACGACGTTCGATGTGGATGCGATCGCCGAAATCACGCCCTATGCAGCATACGCAGCCTTTGGCGATCGACTGCGTGCGTTGGGGTTCCTGGAAGACAACAGAGAAGGAGCGCCGCTGTGCAGGTGGGTCCATCACGGGACCATTCTCGACGTGATGCCGCTGGATGAGAGGATTCTCGGGTTTTCCAACCGCTGGTATCGGACTGCAATGAAGTCTTCGGTTACGGAAAGGCTCTCGGATGATCTCGAAATCCGCATGATCACGGGTCCTCTCTTCATCGCCACGAAGCTCGAAGCGTTCAAAGGTCGCGGGGAGCGAGACTTTCAGGGAAGCCACGACTTGGAGGATCTGATTTCCGTAGTTGATGGCCGTGCCGTACTCGTTATGGAAGTGCAGGAGTGCGCCGCCGATATCCGAACATATGTGCGCGGCAGAGATAAAAGGTCTGCTGGCAACGCCGAGGTTCCTCGACGCGTTGCCCGGATATCTACTACCGGACCCGGCGAGCCAGTCACGAATCCGTATTGTGCTGCGGCGCTTGGAGGAACTCGCGTCGCTGTAGTTGGCGCTTCGCCGTGTCTCGTATCGCCTCAATATGGCCTTCCACGGTAGGTTCGGCCAAAGGACTTTGCGTTTGCTGCTGGACTGGGCTGAGGTTATTCGAGATGGTGGCGCCGAACACTCTCTGGAACGCCTCGATGAGGCGGCGGTACTGGCAACTCACGCCGCGCATGCACTTTGAACTTCACCTGTTCGATGCGCCCGACTCCCAGCACCAGGAAGCCGGCTCCGGTCAGGGCGATGATGGCGGCAACCAGGAAGGCCAGGTAGAACTCGCCGGTGCGATCGACGATCCAGCCGGTGACCAGCGGGGCGGCGACGCCCGCCAGGTTGGCGAAGCCGTTCTGCAGGCCGGTCCACTTTCCCGCCGCCAGCGGTCCGGCCAGCGTCTGGGTCATGGCGAAGATGGTGGGCGTGTAGATGCCGAAGGCCACGCAGGCAAGGAAGAGCAGCGCCATGGCGGTCCGCTCGTCGCGTATCAGGACTACCGGCAGGATGATGGTGGAAAGCGCGAGCCCGGTGCCGGCGAACGTCTTGCGTACCAGGGTCGGGGTGGCGCCGCGCAGAATCCAACGGTCCGCCAGCCAGCCGCCGGTGACGGAAACAACTCCGATGAGGAAGAAGGAGAAGGATCCGAAGAAGGCCATCTTGTCCTTGGGGAAATGGCGTTCCTTTTCCAGATAGCCGGGCAGCCAGGTGATTAGAAAATACCAGAAGTAATTGGAACAGAACTGGCCCAGCGCGGTACACCAGGCGGAGCGCTGGCGAAGGATGTCGGCGACGGTGGGCACTTCGCCAGGCTCCTTGCGGGCGGCGACGCTTGGGTCGCGCGGCATCCAGCGGTACCACGGCAGCAGCCAGATCATGCCGGCAACACCCAGCACGATGAAGAAAGGACGCCACCCGTAACGCAGCATCAGCAGACCGCCCAGCAGCGTGCCCAAGGCGGGGCCGGCCTTGGTGGCGGCATCGATCAGAGCGTTGGCGAAGCCCCGGTGGTGCTCGGGAAAATGATTCACCAGGATCCGGGCGTAGGCGGGGTAAGCCACGGATTCGCCGATGCCGAGAAGCAGGCGGAGCCCGAAAATCACGGCGAAGGTGCGAGCCACTCCGGTGAACATCGTCGCCAGAGACCAGGCCAACAGGCCCGCGCTCAGGACCCAGCAAACGTTGAAGCGGTCCGCCAGCCAGCCGGCGAGGGAGAGGAGCTGAAACGACGCGTAGGTGAGGAAGAAGGCGGACAACAGCAGCCCGAGCTGATAGTTGGTGAGGTGCAGGTCGCGCTGAATATCGGTGGCGCCCACCGAAAGGTTACTGCGGTCCACCAAACAGATGAAGCTGCAAGCGACCAGAAGGGAAAGTATCCGCCACTCGCTGGCGGACCAGGCAGCCCGCACCCCTGGCGGCGTAATCACGCCATCACCGTAACACAGCGCGGCAAGCCGCAACCGGAAATGACACGGACGATCTCCCGCGGAACAACACGGCGGCGCGGAGGAAGAATGCCCCCACGAATGGGGGCATGGCAGCCTGAAAGGCTACGCTACGCAAGAATCGTCGCGACGCACGAAGAAATGAATGGATAGAGGCAACGACTATTAGGCCGGGCCGCGGTGAGCCGCGCGCGGTTGCGTCAGGAGTAGTTGTTCCACTTCGGACCGGGTGGGAGCTCCCGCGCGCCCGCCGAAACGGGTGACTTTGATGGCCGCGGCGGCGTTGGCGAATGCGACCGCGTCATCCAAAGCCTGGCCCTCCGCCAGGGCCAGCGCCAATGCGCCGTGAAAGACATCTCCCGCTCCGAGCGTATCCACGGCCTCCACGCGATGAGCGGGGCGATGCCGCAATTCGCCGGCTTCCAGCCAGGAAACGCCCGCGGCGCCAGCGGTCGCCAGCATGACGCCGCCCCCGATGCGCGCGGCCGCGTGCAAGCCTTCGCTCACGCCTCGAACGCCGGTGGCCCCCTCCAGGCCCGGCGCGGAAAAGGCCACCACGCTCGACGCTCGAATCAGTTCCGGCGGACAACTGGGCATGTCCGCATCCAGAATGGTGGGGATGCCGGCGGCCGCGGCGCGGCGGAACAACTCCAGGTCGCCGGCCGGCCAATGGGCATCGGCAAGGACGGCGCCGACGCCTGCCGGAATCGGCGGCAGCCAGTCGGGCTGGTGCGAGATCTTGGGGTCGAAGTAACTGACGATCAGCCGCTCGCCCTTTTCGTCGATCAGGATGGAGGCCAGAGACGAGGCGCAGCCCTGGAAGCGGTGCGCGAGACTGCTATCGACGCCGTACCCGTCGAGTTCGCGGACGATGGCGTCGCCAATGGGATCGTCGCCGAGGCGGGCGATGAGGTGGGCGCGGCCACCCAGGCGGGCTATGGCCACTGCCGCGGTGGCGGCATTGCCTCCGCCCACGGCCTTAAAATCGCGCGCGCGAAACTTCAAAGGCTGGTGTGGAATCTCCTGCACGCCGAAGATGTAGTCCATGGTGGCGCAGCCCATGCAGAGAACCACGGCGGGGGAACCGGGGGGGCGAACGCCTTCGGCGGCCATCAACGGCTTGCTGGCGGAATGAGCGACACGCGATTGCAATCCACATTGTACTTCGATGCCGCCGGAGTCCTCACGCGGGCTTGAAGCGGTCGGCCGCGCGGAGGGCGGCCACCACGTTCGAGTCGGGCGTGTCGCCGCCGATGTTGATACAGCACAGCCCCACATTGTCGGCGCGATTGGCGGCGGCGAGCAGGCGTGCGGCATCGCCGGCGACTTCCTGAGCGCCGGCTTGCGCCAGGCGCACGGGGCTCAGGCGCAGGTTGAGAAACGCCGCGGGAAAGGCCTGGCTGCAGCGGGCCACGTCCGAGCCCCAGCCGACATCCACAAAGGCGAGCGGCAGGCCGGCATAGGCGCGGGCGAAGGAGTGCAGGTTGGCGCCGCAGTGGTGAATGCCGTAACCCCCGAAAGAGCGTCCGAGATCCGCTTCGTAAGGCAGCAACATCTTCTGGTAGAGGGCCGGCGAGATCATGGAAACCGCGCAATTGGAGTGCAGAAACAGGTCCGGCCGGACGTTGAGGATGGAGCGGTTGACGGCGATGGAACTGGACCCGGTGCGCGCGGCGGTGTATTGGGCCACGCGGCGCTGGGTTTCCGCCACGACGCCGAACAGGTGCGCCGCCGTCTCCGGTTCCTCGATCATGTCGATAAACAGGTCGTTGCCGCGCAGGTCCAGGGCGGTGTTGAGGACGCCGCCCGGATTGAAGTCGCCCACCACGCAGCCGAAATCGCGCTGCAGCGCATCCATGTCCGCGATCAGTCGATTGAAGGGCCAGGTGGTCTCGATATCGGGCACGCGCAAGCGCCTGACGGCCTCCCGGGACAGGTTGGCGCAGACCGGCCAGGGCGCCTGGTTCTCCGCGAACCGGATCTCCACGCCCAGCAGGGCCGGAACCACAAAACCGCCGGCCACGTGCAGGGAACCGACGACCGGCCGGGCCTCGGGATCGGGCTCGCCCACGCCGAAGCGTTCGTAGAGCGCCCGCCGCATGAGCACATCGTTGCGAATGCGGGTGTCGCGATCGAAGTAAAAGGGCTGGTCGAAGGCGATGCCGTAGTGCCGGCGCCACCAGTCCGGCGCGAAAACAAGGGTGCACGGGATGCGGGAAGCCATGCCGCACCTACTTCTGGCCGTAATAGGCGGTGGGGCCGTGCTTGCGGAAGTGGTGCTTGTCGCGCAGCGCGGCGGAGATGGGCCTGGCCGCCGGATTGATGGTGACGGTCTGCCAGGCCATGGCGGCGATCTCTTCCACGATGGCGGCCATGTGCGCGGCCGCGGTCACGGTCTTTCCCCAACAGAAAGGGCCGTGGCCGGAGACCAGGCAGGCGGGGCAGCCGAGCGGGTCGATGCCTTTCATCCGGGCAATGATGGCGGCGCCGGTGTTGGCCTCGTAGTCGGTCTCGATCTCCTGGCGCGAGAGTTGGGCGGTGATGGGGATCTCGCCGTGGAAGTAGTCGGCATGGGTGGTGCCGAAGCAGGGGATCTCGCGATTGGCCTGCGCCCAGGCGGTGGCGTGGCGCGAGTGGGTATGCACCACGCCGCCGATCTCGGGGAACGCGCGGTAGAGCGCGACATGCGTGGCCAGGTCCGAGGAGGGACGCAACGCGCCTTCCACCGCATGGCCCTCCAGATCCGTGATCACCATGTCGGCGGGCGTCATCTTCTCGTAGGGCACGCCGCTGGGCTTGATCACGCACAGGCCGTGCTCGCGGGAGACCGCGCTGGCATTGCCGAACGTGAAGATCACCAGGCCCCGGCGGACCAGTTCGAGATTGGCTTCCAGGACTTCGGCGCGCAGGGCTTCGAGCACTAGTTTCCTCCTCTGGCCTGCGCCGCGATGCGGCGCAATTCGGGCAGCACGTCGCCGATCTCGACGCCGGGCGAAGTGCGCTGTCCGAATGCGAAATACAGCTTGCGATAGTGCGCGAACAACTCCTGGCTGGCGGCCGCCTGCGCGGGCTCGGGTTCGATGGTCAGGAAGCCGGGGCAGAGCCGGTCCTGCGCCGCTTCGATGGTGGGGAAGGCGCCGGCGGCCATAAAGGCGAAGATGGCCGAGCCGAGGCTGGTGACATCGCCCTTGGGCACCAGGATGGGCTTGCCCATCACGTTGGCGTACACCTGGTTGAGCACCGCGTTCTTCTGCGGGATGCCGCCGCCGTTGATGATGCGCCGCACGGGCACGCCGTATTCTTCCATGCGCTCCAGGATGACGCGGGTGTGGAAGGCGGTGCCTTCGATGGCGGCGAAGAGTTCGTCCTGCGCGGTGGTGGTGAGGCGCCAGCCGAGGGTGATGCCGCTCAGTTCGGGGTTGACCAGGACGGTGCGGTCGCCATTGTCCCAGGTGAGGCGGAGCAGGCCGGTTTCGCCGGCCCGGTAGTTGTCCAGGCCTTTAGAAAGCTCGGCCACCGGGGTGGCGGCGCGGCGCGCGATAGCGTCGAAGATGTCGCCGGTGGCGGAGAGTCCGGCCTCGATGCCGGTGTAGCCGGGGTGGATGGAGCCTTGCACCACGCCGCAGACGCCGGGAATCAGGCTGGGCTTGGCAGGGTTGGGCGAACTGATGGCCATGATGCAGGTGGAAGTGCCCACCACGTTGACCACGTCGCCGATGCGAACGCCGGCGCCGATGGCGTCCCAGTGGGCGTCGAAGGCGCCGGTGGGAATGGGGATTCCGGCGCGCAGACCGAGGCGCGCGGCCCACTCTTCGCTGAGGTGTCCGGCGATCTGGTCGCTGGTGGCGTAGCGGCCGCCGAGTTGCGCGCGGACGCCGGTGAGTGTGGGGTCGAGCGCGGCGAGGAACTCTTCCGAAGGCAGGCCGCCAAGCCCGGCGTTCCACATCCACTTGTGGCCCATGGCGCAGATGCTGCGCGAAACTTGCGCGGGGTCGGTGATGCCGCAGAGCACGGCGGCCACCATGTCGCAATGTTCCAGGGCGGTGGCGAAGCGCGCGCGCTTATCGGGATTGTGGCGCAGCCAGTGGAGCAGTTTGGCGAAGCCCCATTCGCTGGAGTAAATGCCGCCGCACCAGTTGATGGCGTCCAGGTGGTCGGCGTGCGCGGCGGCGGTGATTTCGGCGGCTTCACGCCAGGCGCGGTGGTCGCACCAGAGGTAGTAATCGTCGATGGGGTCGAGGTGGGCGTCCACGGGGATGACGCTGGAGCCCGTGGTGTCGAGCGCGAGCCCCGCGATCTTGTGGCCATCCACGCCGGCGTTTTCGATGGCGCGTTGCATGGCCGTGGCCAGCGCGGTCATGTGGTCGGCGTGGCTTTGGGTGGCGTGGTCGGGATCTTCTTTCTTGCGCAGCAGCGGATACTCCGCGGCGCCGGCGCCAAGACGGCCTTTGACAGAGTCGAAGATGGAAACGCGAACGCTGAGGGTGCCGAAATCTACTCCAGCGACGATGCTCATGTAAACTCCTTGAGGGGACAGGCCGGGAGGCCTGTCCTACTCGTGAATGGCCACGTTCCAACCCAGGTAGGGGCCGGTGGCTTCCTGCACGGCGCTGGCTACCGTGGACATGTTGGCGGCCACGTGATGCTCGAAGCCGTTTTCGCAGATGAAGCGCAGCAGAGTCTGGAGGTGCGGAATCTTGACCACGCCGGCGCCGCCGAAGGTAGTCAGCGGATCGTCGGTGAATTCGCCCTCGCCGACGTAGCCATCGATGCTGCCTTCCAGATCGTTGGTAGAGAAGCGTGCGAAGCTCATCGGGCTGGCCTTCACCAGGCCCTCGCAGGTGCCGTAGGTGTTCTCGCGGCCCACCGTGCCGGCGATAATCTGCTGGAAGTCCATCTTGACGCTCTTGAAAAAGTGCTTCGGCAGGTTGCTGCAATGGAAGCAGACGGCCTTGTCGGGATCGTCGCCGTAGTTATTGTTCCAATCGAGCAGGGCGCTCGGTGTGCCGCTGGCCAGTTGCAGGGCGTGCATGCCGATGACGCCGCAGATATCCACTTCGCAGGCGCTCGACATGAGGTTCTCGCTCATCATGCTCATGACGGTGCAGGGCACCACGCCGAAGAATTCCTCGAGCGAGGTCCAGCATTGGATGGCGCTGATGGAGACTTGCGTCTGCTCCATCCAGGTATCGATCACGGTGCCGAGTTTGGCCATCTTTATGAGGGCGTCGAGAGGGACCTGGTCGGTGGAGACGTACTTGCGGATGGCGTCCAGCTTCGGTTCGGCCTCGCTATCCTTCATGCGGACGATGCGGCCCAGGATCTCCGAGAGGTCGATCGGTTCCACGCTGATGCCGCTGGCTTCCAGCAGTTTCTCGCTATAGCGCACGGTGTTGAAGGCCGAAGGACGCGCGCCGATGGCGCCGATGCGCAGGCGGCGCAGGCCGCGCACCACCCGGCAGACGGCGGCGAACCAGG
>JBEKDV010000270.1:0-10934 GCA_050014175.1 Candidatus Solibacter sp.
TGATCGATCACCGTGCGCAGCGTGAAGAGGTTGTTCTTGAGCACGCTTTCCTTGGCGCGGATGATGGAACGGTTGTAAATCGGGATCGCCATGGAGATCAGGATCACGATGATCGTGATCACCACCATCAATTCGACGAACGTGAAGCCGCGCAGCCGCCGCATGGCGCGCCGCGCGCGCCCGTTCACCCCTCTACCATTCTGAATAGGGCTTTCCATCGGCTGCCTTTTCCTGTGTCTTGCTGTACACGTCGAACACGCACTGGCCACCCCAACTGAGCGACTTGGGGTCGTCCTGGTCGCTGCGCAAGCCCCATTCGGTCTTGCCGGTGAACGGATCCACCGGAATGCGGCGCAGGAAGCGCATCTTCTTGCCGTCCGGGCCCGGCAGTTTCACGCCTTCCACCAGGATGTCCAGCGTTTCCGGCCAGTTATTGGTGCCGAGTTTCTGGGGGCCGAGATAGCCCAGATCGGCATAGTCCTTGTACTTGTCGATGGCCGAGTGCATTTCGCGCAGATCGTTGCGCAGTTCCCGTTCGCGCATCACTCGTACCTTGGAGCGGGCCAGCGGCACACTCATCGTGGTGAGAATCAGCATGATCGTGAATGCCACGACCAGCTCGACCAGAGTAAGTCCTCTTTGATTCTTGCGGCGCATAACTTACTTCACATTAATAGTCATCTGCGGGCTGCCGGAGAAGACCACCTGCCCCTGCGAATTGCGCACCGTCAGATTGGGAATAGTCACGGTGGCGGAACCTTTGGCGACGGCCTGGAAGATCAAGGTGGTCAGGACGCCGGAACCGGAGACGCCCGGCGTATTGGGCAGCCGGCTCAGGTTCATGGCCGCCGCGCCGGCATCGTTCTGAATGTTCTTGGTGAACAGGGGAGTCTGCCCGTCGCTGGAGAAGAAATCGCCGCGCCCGGCGTCATTGAGCTTGACCACCTTGGGGTCGAAGCTGACTTGCAGGGGCGCGGAAGCAACGTCGGTGGCGTTCTCAATGATCAGGGCAACGGTGGTCGTGCCCTGCGCGCTGGTTTCCACCTGCGGCGGCAGGAAACGAACCACCGCGCTGCCCGCCGGCTTGGGCGGTGGCGGCGGCCCGTCGGTGGCCGGTGCGGTGGCCGGCGGAGCCGTCATCGGCGGAGCGGTGGCTGGCGGGGCCAGCCCCGGAGTTGACGCCGGCGGTGCGGCCGGGAGCGCCGGAGCCTGCGGCGCCAGGGCGCTTGCCGTTGCCTGTGCACTCGACGGCGCGGCATCTTCCTTCTTCGCGGGCGCGACGGTCGGATTCGCCACCGCCGGCGTGGCGCCCGCCTGGCGGCCATAGTTCAGATGCACCGACTGCTGGTTGCCCACGGCGATACCGCGCAGATTTTCCGCCGTGTATTCCGGCCGCCGCACCACGTGCGGAATCAGCGCGATCATCAGTTCCTGCCGCTCGCGATCCACGCTCTCGCTGGTGAACAGCCGGTTGAGAATCGGAATGCTGGCCAGCCCCGGGATGCCGGTCTTGGTCTTGGAGTCCTGGTATTTGGTGAGGCCGGCCAGAAGCTGCACCGCGCCATCGGGCATGCGGATATCGTGCGAAATCTTGCGCTGGCCGATGATCGGCTGATTGATGCCGCCCAGGTTGACCTGGCCGGTCACGCTCGATATATCCAGATCCACGTGCAGCGAGACATCGCCGTTGTCGTGCACGCGCGGCGTGATTTCCACATTGACGCCCACATCGATGAAGGTGAACTGGGTGTTGACCAGCGCGTTGACGCCCACGCTGCCGATGCCCGCCTGGTAGCTACCGGTGGCGGTGGGCTGCCGGTCGCCGATCTTCAGCGACGCCTTCAGGTTATCCACCGCGCGCAGTTGCGGCGATTGCAGCACCTTGGTGTTGGCATCGCTCAAAACCGCTTGCAGCAGCGCGCTCGGGATGGTGGCCGAAAAATCCGCCGAGGAAAGATGCCCCAAATTGGACAACGGGATGGCCGTGGCGGTGGACGTGGTCGTGCTGCTGGTGGTGCCCGTGGTGCTGGTCGTGCCCGTGGTGGTGCCGGTAGTGCCCGTGGTCGTGGTGGCCGCGGTGGAGGAAGCCGGCACCTGGATGGAGGCGCGCGGCGTGAAGTTTATAGGAGCGGTGAGGCCCGCCGAGGCGATGGCCGCGGTCAGTTGCCGCGTATACACCGAACTCACCTCCATCACGATGATGTCCACCACCACTTCGCTCTTGGGCTTATCCAGATCGTGCAGAATCTTCTCCGCCAGGGCCACCTGGTCCGCGCTGCCTTTGGCGATGATGGCGTTCTGCGCGTTGTACGGGAAGAAGCGCTGGATGTCGGCCACCGAGCGCACCGCGTTGACGATTTCCTGCAGTTCCTGCGGCGTGCTGACGTTGGAGAGGTAGAAAACCTTGGCCACCTGCTCCTCGTAATCGCGCCGCTTGTTGGGGTTGTCCATGGTAATGAAGATGGTGTTGGGGGAAAGCGGCTTCCAGTAGCTCTTGGTGATCACCGCCAGATAGTCCAGCGCCTCTTCGAGCGTGGAGTTGTCGAATTCCACCGGCACGTTGCCGCGCACCTGCGGCTGGTATTCCGGGTCCCAGAGCACGTTGAGGCCGGCCACCTTGGCCACCGTTTCAAACAGCAGTTTGGCGGAACCGTTGATGCGCAGATGGATGGGGCTGGAGTCGATGGGCTTCAACTGGGGAACCGGGAGAATGCTGGCAATGCGGTCTTCCGTATCCTTCTTAGCCTTTTCGCCCTCGGTCATGGCGCGTTCTTTGGGGGTGGACTCTTTGCCCGTCTCCTCCACACGCTTGCGTTCCCGCTCGATCATGTCGGTGGTGCGGCGGATTTCCTGCACCGCCGCCGGCGAGCCCGGATTAATTGCGTAGGCCTTCTGCAGTTCCAGCAGGGCTTCCCCGAGTTGCCCCTGTGCCCGCAGTTTGAGCCCCTTGTCGATGTGCGATTGGGCGGCCTGGAAATGGATCTTGGTGGAGGCCATCTGGTACTGAATGTCGGCCGGGTCTTCGGAAAGCGCCTTATCGTAGGCTTCCAGGGCTTCGTCCCACTCCTTCTTCTGTTCATGGAGCCGCCCTTCGGCCAGAAACTTGTCGCCTTTCTTGGTCCTGGCTTCCAGCGGAAGCGTTGGGCCGAGCAGCACGCTGGTCAGCACGATCGCCGTTAAGCGATTGAAAAGATACATATTTCGACGCATTCTCGGCCTCACCAAACGGCCTCGTGATAAAATGAACATAGATTCCCCGATCGGAACCATCTAAACTCATTGACGCAGTTGGGCTTCCGCGCGTTGAGGTCAATTTGGCGGACAAGAAAGACTCCACTCTCAAGACGCTCAGCGATAACCGGCAAGCCTTCCACAACTATTTCCTGCTGGAGCGTTTCGAGTGCGGCATGGTGCTGACCGGCACCGAGGTGAAGGCCGCCAAAGACGGCAAGGTGCAACTCAAGGAAGCCTACGCCAGCGTGCTGGGCAACGAGGCCTGGCTGCTCAACGCCCACATCAGCCAGTACTCCCACGGCAACCGCGAGAACCACCCTCCCATCCGCAATCGCAAGTTGTTACTGCACCGCAGGGAAATCGACAAACTGCTGGCCATTACGCGGGAAAAAGGGCTGGCCCTGATCCCCATCAAGATTTACCTGAAAAACGGCCGCATCAAGTGCGAAATCGCCGTCGCCAAGGGCAAGAAACTGCACGACAAACGGGAGACGGAGCGCGCCAAGACGGCGGAAGCCGAAGCGCGCGCCGAAATGCGCCGGCGGGCGTAGGCTGTCCGCCGTTGCGTCTGTCAAACGACCCTGCCGGGAAGCAACGTCAGGAGGTGATCATTCACCGGTTTATTCGGACTTGAGAGAAGCCATATCGATCGAGAAGCGGTACTTCACATCGGACTTGACCAGTCTCTCGTAGGCCTCGTTGACCTTCTGGATAGGAATGACTTCGACATCGGCAGTGAGGTTATGTGTGCCGCAAAAGTCGAGCATCTCCTGGGTTTCGGCGATGCCGCCGATGTTGGAGCCGGAGAGACTGCGGCGCCCCACAATGAGGCCGAATGCCGAGACGCCCAAGGGCTTCCCGGGTGCGCCGACAAGGGTGATGTTGCCGTCGCGGCCGAGCAGGTTGATATAGGCGTTGATGTCGTGATCGGCGGAGATGGCGTCGAGGATGAAGTCGAAGCTGCCGGCGTGCTTTTTCATCTCGTCGGCATTGCGGGAGACGACGACTTCGTCGGCGCCGAGGCGGAGCGCGTCTTCCTTCTTGTTGGGTGAGGTCGTGAAGACAACGACGTGGGCTCCGAACGTATGAGCAAACTTCACGCCCATGTGGCCCAGTCCGCCGAGACCGGCCACGCCGACTTTCTTGCCCTTGGTGATGCCCCAGTGCCGCATGGGCGAGTATGTTGTGATCCCGGCGCAGAGGAGTGGCGCGGCTCCGGCGGGATCGAGGTTGGAGGGGACGCGCAGAACGAAGCGTTCATCGGCGACGATGCTATCGGAGTAGCCACCATAGGTGACGCCTCCGAGGTGCTTATCCGGGAAGTTGAACGTGAGGGTCAGGTTCGGGCAGAACTGCTCGAGGCCGGCTCTGCACTGGGGGCAGATACCGTCCGAGTCGACCATGCAGCCGACCGCGGCGAGGTCGCCGGGCTTGTACTTGGTCACTGCCGAACCAACCTTGGTGACACGCCCCACGATCTCATGGCCGGGGACAATCGGGTAGACAGTGGGTATGACGCTGCTCCACTCGTTACGCACCGAGTGGAGGTCGGAGTGGCAGATTCCACAGAAGAGGATTTCGATCTGCACGTCGTGTTCCTTTGGATCGCGCCGCGCGATCGTCGTACAGACAAGTGGCGATGTCGCACTGCCGGCGGAGTAAGCCTTCGCCTTGTACATGGGTTTTGCTCCTATTGGTTCCTTTTTGGCCTTCACTCAGGCCTTGTATTGCTCGTCGCTGACCTGTTCCATCCACTCGGCGGCCCTGCCGTCGAGCTGTTCCTGAATGGCGATGTGGGTTATGGCCGTAGCCGCCGTGGCGCCATGCCAATGTTTCTCACCGGGCGGTATCCAAACCACGTCGCCCGGCCGGATTTCCTCGACCGGCCCGCCCCACCGTTGCACCCGGCCGCACCCGGCCGTCACGATCAGGGTCTGGCCCAGCGGGTGGGTGTGCCATGCCGTACGGGCGCCGGGTTCAAAGGTGACACTGGCGCCGAAAGCACGCGCCGGAGCGGGCGGGTTGAACAGCGGGTCAATACGAACCGTGCCCGTAAAATACTCTGCCGGTCCTTTGCCGGAAGGCTGTGAGCCGCTTCTATTGATGTCCATTTCTGAATTCCTTCACTTGGTGGCCGTTCAGCGGCCGGTCATCCGCTCCAGCTTTTCGGGGTACCGGGCGCCTTGCACCGTGATCTTCGAGGCGGCGTTATCGATGTCACGGAGATCGTCCGGCGTGAGTTCGACTGACACTGCCCCGATGTTTTCGTCCAGGCGATGCAGCTTTGTGGTGCCTGGGATCGGTACAATCCACGGTTTCTGGGCCAGCAGCCAGGCGAGCGCGATCTGCGCGGGTGCCCCCTTCTTCCGTTCCCCGATGCCGGCGAGCAGATGAATCAGGGCCTGATTCGCCGCCAGTGCTTCCGGCGCGAAGCGAGGCAGGGTGCTGCGGAAGTCGGAGCTGTCGAACTTCGCATTTTCGTCGATCTTGCCCGTCAGGAAGCCCTTGCCCAGGGGGCTGTAAGGAACAAGGCCGATTCCGAGTTCCTCAAGGGCCGGTATCACTTCGTTCTCCGGAGTCCTCGTCCACAGCGAATATTCGCTCTGCAGAGCCGTGACCGGCTGGACCGCATGTGCGCGGCGGATCGTTTTCACTCCTGCTTCGGAAAGGCCGAAGTGCTTCACCTTACCTTCCTGAATGAGGTCTTTCACCGCTCCCGCCACGTCTTCGATGGGCACATCCGGGTCAACCCGATGCTGATAGAGCAAGTCGATCACATCAACCTTGAGCCGCTTAAGCGAGCCCTCGGCGGCTTGCTTGATGTGCTCCGGCCGGCTGTTCAGGCCGGCCCAACCGGGCTTGCCGTCGGCGTGGAGTTGGAACCCGAACTTTGTGGCGATCGCCACTTGTCCACGGAACGGAGCGAGCGCTTCGCCCACGAGTTCTTCGTTTGTGAACGGGCCGTATACTTCGGCAGTATCGAAGAATGTGACGCCGCGTTCGACCGCCGACCGGAGAAGAGTGGTCATCTCCTGCTTGTCTTTGGGCGGACCGTAAGA
Organism: Candidatus Solibacter sp.; assembly: GCA_050014175.1. Lineage (GTDB taxonomy): Bacteria > Acidobacteriota > Terriglobia > Bryobacterales > Bryobacteraceae > Solibacter. The sequence continues at coordinate 6,294 of JBEKDV010000270.1, forward strand.
AAAGCTCATTCCCATGCAGCCGAGCCCGAGAGCCGATACTTCCAGGCCGCTATTTCCAAGTTTGCGCTTCTGCATTGTTTCTCCTTCGGGGCCGTTTCTCTCATCTCCAGGTTAGAGTCGGGCACCCGGGAAGCGGTATCCCGATCCTTCCGATTTATTGCCTATTCCTCTTGCACTGTTGATCTACGTACAAAGCCGGCTGTTATCCTGGGGTGCAGGAGAGCGAAACTACTGCCATGAAAAACCCCAGGCGAGAAGCCACTCCGTTGCCAGATCGAGCACGTGAACTGCGCGCTGAGCTGGCTCGCAAGATTGCCTTGTTCATTGGCTCCGCGGAGAACCGGGCAACGGACATTCCCGGCCTGTCGCTCCACCGGCGGACCGCCCCGACCGCTCCCTGTTCGGCAACCTACGAGCCAGGCGTGACCGTGATCGCCCAGGGGCGAAAGCGGGTAGACCTCGGACGAACCACTTTCATCTACGGTGAGTCGCGATACCTGCTGACGTCGGTCGATTTGCCGATCGTCAGCCAGATCGTCGAAGCCAGTGAAGCGGCACCCTGTCTCGCCATGTCGCTGAAACTCGAAATGCCCGTGATCCGGGAACTTCTCAGCCGGGAAGAGATTCAGGTGGTTGAGGCGCCCTCTGACAGTCCTGCCATGGCGACCGGTGAAGCCACAGTGGAATTCCTCAGTGCCTGCTGCCGGCTCATGGACCTGCTCGACACCCCGCGGGACATTCCCTTTCTCAGTGGCCTGATTCAACGCGAGATCGTCTACCGCATCCTTCGCGGGCCGGAGGGAGCACGCCTTCGAGCGATTGCCACGCTGGGAGATCAGAGCCACCGAACGGCAAAGGCAATCGCCTGGATCGGGGCGAACTACGCGAAGACGCTGCGGGTGGAAGATCTCGCGCAAATCGCGGGTATGGGCCTGTCCACGCTGCACCACCATTTCCGGGCGCTGACCGCCATGAGTCCTCTTCAGTATCAGAAGCAGCTTCGGTTGCAGGCGGCGCGCGGACGCATGCTCATCGATGGTCTGGACACCGCCAGTGCGGCCTTCGAGGTCGGATACGAAAGTGCGAGCCAATTCAATCGCGAATACAGCCGTCTCTTCGGCCAACCACCGATGCGGGATATTCGGACTCTTCGCTCGCCGGGCGCTCCGCCGTTGGAGTCGGTCGCCAATCGGTAGCGTTTCCCGATCGTGCTGCTGACTAGTCCGGTTCCAGTCCCAGCCTTCCGGGGCGTAGCGATTCGTATATACAACCTGCTACGATAGGACAGTGGCGGTCTACGGTTTTGATTGGGATGATGACAACGTCTTGCATATCGAGAGGCACGAATTCACCCCGGACGAGGTGGAGGAAGTCTTTACCGGTGACCACAAGGTCAGGCGAACACGCCAACAGCGATACATCGCGTTAGGCGAAACGCTCGATGGCCGCCTGTCGTTCGTCGTGTTCCGGCGGTTGCCGGGAAATTTGGTGAGAGTGATCACGGCCAGGGACATGGACGCGAGTGAACGGCGGCTATTTCGCCGCAAGTAGGTGGAGCAAATGAAGAAGAAACTTTCGTTGGCAAAGTCGCCACTCCCGAAGATGCAATCCGACCAAGAGGCTGCGGAGTATTTTGAGAGCCATTCTGTCGCAGGTGTGTGGGATCGGTTGACAGAAGCCCCTCAGGCCAAACCGTCGCCCGCGTTGGCCAGGAAGATCCGTGACCGGCACGCCCGTGCCAAGTCTCCGATCTCACTTCGTCTGGCCCCCGAACAAATCGCCGCGGCGAAGCGCATCGCGGCTGCGAAGTCTGTAGGTTACCAGACGCAACTCCGGATGTGGATCGCCGAGGCGATCCGGCGCGAAGCGAAGCACGCCTAGACTCCGCACCATCTCAGAGCACAGTTTGGAGACTCCACGTCCATCTGGGCTCTATCGCTACCCAGTTCGCAAGGGAAACCTGTTCCTCGCGTTCGGTTCGCGCCAGTACTTTCGTCTTGAATCCCTCTCGCCGAGGAAAGGAAGCATTCCTCCGCATCCCTCCGCCAACGGGGCTTCCCAAGAGCAAGATTGCGTTACAATCTAACAGAGTACTGTTTCAGCAATTCGGCCTAGATCCAGATACGCACGAGGAGTTCGCCAAGACATTCCGGGAAAACTGTCAATACCTGGGAATCACGTCAGGCGTCCCGCAACCTACGGACGATGAAGGAGACGCGCTTTCGGGGTCTGCGCCTGGAACCGTCACGTTGGCGGAAGGAGCAGGAGGTTCTGCACTAACGGCGTTCGTGATATTGCCATTCGTCGAGCGAGACTCGAAACACCCCAAGGGATTCTTCCTGGAAGTTCTTCGCAGCCTGATCACCCCGGCAGCCGCTTCAAAGGAATGCGGATTCACTGTCAAGACAGCCAACCGCCAGGGCAGCGACATGATTCAATCCACAATCGTCAATGATCTAATTGAAGCGGACTTGGTGATTGCCGATCTCACCGAGCATAACCCCAATGTCATGTTCGAGTTGGGCGTCAGAATGGCTCAGAACAAGCCGGTTGTCTTGATGAAAGCGGAAGGAACCGGGCCCCTTTTCGACGTTGATAACATGCTGCGCGTCTTCGAATACAGCCCTAATCTATGGTACACAACCATCGAGAAGGACCAGCCGAATCTCCGAGATTTCATCAAGGGTGCATGGGAGAATCGTGACCCGAAGAGGTCGTACCTGAACATTCTTCGCGGCATGGGGAAGGCTTAGGCGAATCAATATGCCGACCGCCGACGCAGCTCCAGATCGGTGGACGCTGCGGCCGCGAGCGGGTAACCGATATTCCTAGCAGAAGCAGCGCCCGGGAAACTGATCCCGTAAACGCCTATTTCACGTCACTTGGCCGTCTAACTCGACCCGTCGACGTAGAGTCCAAGGAACGCGAAGTCCCTTCCGGGAAACCAATACCCGCGGTGCCCGGAAGCGGACAGACCGCGTTCGATCTATCGACCGAAACGCATTTCGCCCGGCCGGCCCCCGCTCTCTCCGTGTGAAAACTGCGCGCTAGTACACCACGCTCCCCGAAGACAGCGGCGGCTGCCGGATCTCCAGGCACCCTCTTCCGGTGGGTAGCACTTTCCCCGGATTGAGCCGCGCATTGGGGTCGAAGAGCAGCTTCAGGTTGAGCATCGCTTCCAGCGTTTCCGGCGGGAACAATTTGGCCATCAGCCCGTTCTTCTCCATCCCGACGCCGTGTTCGCCCGTGATCGAACCGCCGGCATCAATGCACCACGTGAGGATCTCCGCGCCCGCCGCCCGCGCCTTTTCCATGTCTCCCGGCTTGCGCGCGTCGAACAGAATGATGGGATGCATGTTGCCGTCGCCGGCGTGGAAGATGTTGCTGATGGTCATCCCGTATTTCCGCGCCACCTCGCCGATGAAGTGCAGCGTGGGCGCGATCTGCGTGCGCGGCACCACCCCATCCTGCACGTAGTAGGTCGGGCTTACCCGGCCCACCGCGCCGAAGGCGTTCTTGCGGCCCTTCCACAACAGGTCGCGCTCCTCGGCCGTGCGCGCCAGGCGGAATTCGCGCGCGCCGCACACCGTGCAAGCCTGGCGCACCTGCTCCACCTGCTCCTCCACCGCCTCGCGGATGCCTTCCAGTTCGATCAACAGGACCGCCGCCGCATCCATGGGGTAGCCCGCGTGCGTCGCCTCTTCCACCATGCGCAGCATCACCCCGTCGAGCATTTCCACCGCTACCGGCGTGATGGCGCGTGCCGTGATCTCCGCCACCGTGCGGCCCGCATCCTCGTTGGATTCGTAGATGGCGAGGATGGTCTTGACCGTCTCCGGCTTGCGCATCAGGCGGACAACCACTTTGGTGACCAGCACCATGGTGCCTTCGCTGCCGGTGAGCAGGCCGGCAAGATCGTAGCCCGGCAGATCGCTCGTTTTGCCTCCGGTCTCCACCACGGTGCCATCGGGCAGCACCAACTCCAGTCCCAGAACGTGATTGGTGGTCACCCCGTAGGCCAGGGTGTGCGGTCCGCCGGCGTTTTCGGCGACATTGCCGCCCATCGTGCAGGCGCGCTGGCTGGAAGGGTCGGGCGCATAGAAATAGCCGCTACCCTGCACCGCCAGCGTGATATCCAGATTGACCACGCCGGGCTGCACCACGGCGCGCTCGTTTTCCAGATCGAGTTCCAGGATGCGGTTCATGCGCGCGAAGGCGATCATCAGCCCGCCCTCGCGCGGAATGGCGCCGCCGGAAAGTCCGGTGCCGGCGCCGCGTCCCACAAACGGCACGCCGAATTCCTGCGCCAGTTTGACCAGCGCGGCCACTTCGGCGGTGTTCCGCGGGAAGGCGACGAGGTCGGGCGCGTGCTTGTCGACGCCGCCATCGTATTCGTAAAGCGCCAGGTCCTGGGGCCGGTCGAGGTAGCCACGCGGACCGAGGAGGGCGTGCACGCGCTGCTTGAGGCCGGCGGGGATCATGAGATTCAGTGTAAACCCAAAAGTGGGGCAGGCGCTTTCTAGGGACTTGCAAAATTCCGGATCCAGAGCCCCTGGTTGGTGTTGGTACAAAACAAAATCGAGGGGAAATGTATCCGGCGGAGCGGCGAGGCAATAGAATATTTGTGATGAGCAAGATTTC
>JBEKDV010000271.1:0-10868 GCA_050014175.1 Candidatus Solibacter sp.
TGGACGAAGTACTGGATGTTTTCGGAATTGACCGGGTGCTCTACGGGAGCGACTGGCCGAACGGCGACCAGTGGTTACCCGTTCCGGTTGGGTTCAAGATCGTCCAGGAGTACTTCATGGGCAAGGGACAGGCAGCGGCCGAGAAATACTTCTGGCGAAATTCGACCAAAGCCTACAAATGGGTCAAACGAACCGCCCGCCAGCCACAGGCCTGAGAAGAGGGATCTTCACCTTCACCGGACTCAATAGTGGCCTTGGCCGTCCAGTTCTCATCGCCCGGACGTCTTAAGGGCGAGCGTCATCCGGTGTTAGGCCGGCGGGACGCCGAGCTTGCGCAGAAAGGTGATCATGGGGCACCAGTTGGTGAAGGCCGATTGAAACAGGTTCAGCCCCACAAAGGCGGTGAGCAGAAACCAGTAGGGACTCACCCAGTAGCCGAGAGACAGGCTGGCCATCACGAAAAGGCCGGCGATCAAGCGGAGATAACGTTCGATGGTCATACAGCTTTCCTCCTGCGATTGACAATGAAGTATACGATGGGGACCGTCATACGCGAGAGCGCGAGCGAAGCCACTTCGCCCGCCATCAGCGCGATGGCGAGGCCCTGGAATATGGGGTCGAAGAGAATGATGGCGGCCCCCACCACGACCGCCGCGGCGGTCAGCAGCATGGGACGGAAGCGCACCGCGCCGGCATCGATGACGGCGGCGTCCAGCGCCATGCCCTGGTGCAAACGCAGCTCCACAAAATCCACGAGGATGATGGAGTTTCGCACCACAATACCGGCGCCGGCGATAAAACCGATCATCGAGGTGGCGGTGAAAAAGGCGTTCATCATGCCGTGCGCCGGCAGAATGCCCACTAGCGAGAAGGGTATCGCCGCCATGATGATGAGCGGGGTGACGAACGACTGGAACCATCCCACCACCAATGCATAGATGAGGATGAGCACTGCGGCGAAGGCGATACCCAGATCGCGGAAGACCTCGTAGGTGATGTGCCATTCGCCATCCCATTTCATGGAGTAGCGATCGGAATCGGTGGGCAGCGCCGCCATGTGCTGCTCGATGGCATAGCCTTCGGGCGCTCGGAATTTGTCCATTTCCGGACCCAGTTTGAGGATGGCGTAGACGGGGCTTTCCATGACGCCGGCCACATCACCGGTCACGTAGGTCACCGGCATGAGGTTCTTGTGGTAGATGCTCTTCTCTTCGACGGACTGCGCGACCTGCACCAGTTCGCGGAGGGCGACCAGGCGGCCTGTGCGGCCGGCGACGTTCAGATTTTGAAGACGCTCCACATCGGAGCGGGCGGCGCGGTCCAGACGGACCATCAGCGGCACGTCTTCCTTGGCGGAATCGACGTGCAGCAATCCGGCCTGGTACCCCGCGGACGCCACCTGCACGGTGCGCGCGATATCGTCTTCGGAAATGCCGTTGAGCGCGGCCTTCTCTTTGTCCACCAGCAGGCGGTACTTGGGCTGGTCGTCCTCCACATACCAATCCACATCCACGACGCCATCGGTGCGCTTCCACAGGTCGCGAATCCGTCTGGCGATGGCGATGCGGCCTTCTTGGGCCGGCCCGTAGACCTCGGCGACCAGAGTCTCGAGGACGGGCGGACCGGGCGGCACCTCGGCCACTTTGATGCGCGCGCCGAAGCGATTGGCGATGGGCAGCAGGCGGGTGCGCACTTGCTTTGCGATCTCGTGGCTTTGCAGTTTGCGATCTCCCTTACTGCGCAGGTTGACCTGGAGATCGGCGACGTTGGACCCGCTACGGAGATAGTAATGGCGCACCAGCCCGTTAAAGTTGAACGGTGACGCGGTGCCCACGTAAGTCTGGAGATTCACCACCTCGGGTTGATCGAGCGTGGCGGTGGCGAGCGCTCCGGCTACGCGCGCGGTTTCTTCGAGCGTGGTGCCGTTGGGCATGTCCACGATGACCTGGAATTCGCTCTTATTGTCGAAGGGCAGCATCTTGACCTTGACGAATTCGAAGTAGAACAGCGAACACGACCCCAGCAGCAGGAAGACGACACCGGCGAGAAATCCCCAGCGCAGCGGCGTGTGGTGCAGGATCGCTCCCATCACGCGACGGTAGAGCCTGGTGAGCCGGTCTTCCCGTTCGCCGTGCCCGCCCTCGCGCGAAGGCTTCAGAATGCGCACCGCGGCCCACGGCGTCACGATCAACGCGACCAGCAGCGAGAAGACCATGGCGGCGCTGGCGCCGATGGGGATGGGCCGCATGTAGGGCCCCATCAGCCCGCCGACGAACGCCATCGGCAGGATGGCGGCAACCACCGTGAGGGTGGCCAGGATGGTGGGATTGCCCACCTCGTCGACCGCCTCGATGGCCACTTCGTACGGCGGGCGGGCGCGGTTCGCCGGCATACGCCAGTGGCGGACGATGTTTTCCACCACCACGATGGCGTCGTCCACCAGGATGCCGATGGAAAAAATCAGCGCGAAGAGCGTAATGCGGTTGAGCGTGTAGCCGTACAGGTAGAACACGGCCAAAGTGAGTGCGAGCGTGACCGGGATGGCCAGGAAGACGATCAGCGACTCGCGCAGGCCCAAGGTGATGGCGATCAACAGGCTCACCGAGATGACGGCGATCAGCATGTGCAGCAGCAGCTCGTTCGATTTCTCGGCGGCGGTTTCGCCGTATTGGCGCGTGATGTCCAGCGCGACGTCGGCGGGGATCACCGCGCTCTTTAGCGCTTCGATGCGGCGCAGCACGTTGCCGGCGACTTCCACCGCATTCGTGCCCTTGCGCTTGGCGATGGAAAGCGTCACCGCGGGGAGAGATTCCTTCGACGCCGCATTCACCATGCGAACGTATTCGGTGGGTTCCGCGCCGCCATCGACGACCTCCGCCACGTTGCGCAGGAACACCGGCTTATCGCCCGCGACTCCGACCACGACGTTGCGAACGTCTTCGGAGGTGCGCAGGAACTCGCCGGTTTCCAAGAGGTATTCGCGATTTCCCGAATCGAACTTGCCCGAGGGCAGGCGTCGGTTGGACAGCCCCAGTGCTCCCGCCACCTGCAAGGGAGAAATTTGATAGCCCGCCAGCCTGGCCGCGTCCAGCACGATGCGCACTTCGCGCCGCTGCCCGCCCATCAAGGTGACGGCGGAAACATCGGGCACCTGTTTGATGGTGTCATCCAGTTGCGCGGCGATGCGGCGTAAATCGAAATCGTTGTAGCGGCGGCTGGAGAGCGTGAGCGCGAGAATCGGCACATCGTCGATGGAACGGGGCTTCACCAAAGGCTGCGAAGCGCCCGGCGGGATGAGGTCGAAATTGGCGTAGAGCTTCTGGTTCAGGCGGACGATGCTCTTCTCTTCGTCCTGGCCCACGTAGAAACGCACGATCGCCATCGACATGCCGGGGCTGGAGGTGGAGTAGATGTACTCCACGCCGGGGATTTCCCAGAGGAGTTTTTCCATCGGCCCGGTGACGCGCTCTTCCACCTCGAGGGCCGAAGCGCCTGGCATTTGCACGAACACGTCGATCATGGGCACGATGATCTGCGGCTCTTCCTCGCGCGGCAGTTTCCACACGGCGAAGGCGCCGATGAGAAGCGCGGCGCAGATCAGCAGGGGCGTCAGTTTGGAAGAGATCCAAGCCTGCGCGAAACGCCCCGCGGGGCCCAAGTGGCGCCCCGCGCTCATTGACGGATCTCCACCCGGGAGCCATCCTGCAACCCCGCGGACACGGGCCGCACAACTTGTTCTCCCGCGTTCAGGCCGGAGAGAACTTCCACCGCGTCGCTGGTGCGCCGTCCCGTGGTGACCAGGCGGGTGTGCGCCACGCCATCCTCCACTACAAATACCGATTGCAACTGGCCGCGGTCCATCAGGGCGGCAAGCGGAATGGCCACCACCTTTTGCGCGCCTAGCGGGAAGATGGCGCGCCCGAACATGCCGGTGCGCAGTTGCGGCGCGGCGGGAAGATCCAGTTTCACGATGTAGGTGCGCGAGGCGGAATCCACCGAGGGAACGATCTCGGAGACGCGCGCCTTCAATTTGCGGTCGGCTTCCAGCACGACTTCCACCGCCTGACCCATGCGCACCGTTACCAGTTTCGATTCGTCCACCGAGGCTTCCAGTCGGTAGACGCCCTCCTGTTCGATGGTGAGCAGCGGCGCGCCGGGCGTGGCCAGATTTCCCGGCTCCACGGTTCTAGAGATCACCACGCCGGAGAAAGGCGCGGCGAGCGCGGCGTAATCGCGCATGATTTGAGCGGCGTGAATTTCCTGTTCGACGGTTGCCGTTTTGGAATTGATCTGGGCGCGGCGGGAACGGATCATGTCGTAATTCGCCTGAGCCGCCTTGAGGCGCGCCGAAGCTTCGTCCAACTCCTGATTGGAGATCGATTTCTTGGCGGCCAGTTGCTGCATGCGCTGGAAGGTGGTTTGCGCCAGATCCAGATTGGCCTTGGCTCTGGCGGTGGCGTTTTCCAGTTCGGGGATGGCGCTCTCCGCCTCGGCGCGGCCACTCTCGGCGTGGCGCAGGTTGGCATCCAGGTCGCGCGCGTCCAGGGTAATCAATACCTGCCCCTGGCGAACATGGTCGCCCACTTGCGTGCTCACCTGCTGCACGTAGGCCATCACTTTGCTCGCCATGGTGGCCGTGGTGCGCGCGCACACGGTGCCGGTGGCCTCGTATGTGGCGGGCCAGTCCTGGGCGGCGACGGCGGCGGTCTGCACAGTTACCGGCGGGGCTTGCGGCGGGGCGGCGCGGCGGGGCGTTTCACCCCCGCAGGAAGTCAAAAGAAGAACCGGGATGGGAACAAACAGGAAATAGGGCTTCATTTAATTCAGAACCTCCGAATCCGCGTTGAGACGTCCCGCGGCAAGTTCGAGCATGGTGGCGGCAATCCGCTGATCGTGGATGGCGGCCAGGTATCGTGTGCGGCTTTCCAGCACGGCGGTTTCGGTGCGCAACAGGTCGGTCACGTTGTTCATCCCCGCTTCGTAGCGGTTCTGCGTGATTCTCAGGCTCTCTTCGGCTTGGGCTACGGCCGCGGTCGCCACCTGGATGCGCTGTTGGGCGGCTTTCAGGCCGGCGTAGGCGCGCCGCACTTGCAGGCGGATGGCCGAATCGGTGCGCTGCTCGTCGGCTTCGGCGCGCTTCACCAGATGTCCAGTCTCCGCGATGCGAGCCTTATCCGCCGATCCATTGAAAAGATTCCAGCGGAGGGAGATGGCGGCCAGCCAGTTGGCTCCGCCGCGAACCACGAAGCGCTGCCGATCGGCCTCGAAGGCGCCGCGGAAACCGACCTGCGGCAGCATGGCGCTACGTGCGCCGTCGGCTCGGGTCTGCGCCAGGCTGGTGGCCAGGCGGGTCTGTTGCGCTTCGGGGCGGGAAGCGGAAGCGGAGATTTCGATGGCTTCCAGCGCCAGATCGGGAAGGACGAGCGCTTCCAGCGGCGTGGTGAGCGCGTGGGGCGTGTCCAGCGGCAGTCCGAGCGCATCGTTGAGAGCCGCCTTGGCGACGTCCACATCGGCGGCGCGATCGATGCGCTGTTCCGTCATCGCGGCCAGGTGCACGCGGATGGAGAGCACGTCGGCGTCGGTGGATATGCCGGCGGCGAGGACCGTTTCGGCGCGCCGAAGATCGGCTTCGGCGGAGCGCACGGCCTGCTCGGCGGCTGTCAGATTCTCCGCCGCCAGGAGCGCGCCATAATAGGCGCGCACGGCACCGGAGATGACATTCATCTGTACGAGGCGCAGCTCTTCGCCCGTCATCTTACGGGCGAGTTCGGCCGATTTCACCGCGTTGCGGGTTTGGCCGGCATCGTATATGGGCTGATCCACCGTAACCTGGGATTGAAAGTTGTTGAGAAAATCCGGCCGGTTCAAGGGGCCGAGGGAGAAGTCCTCCGCGCCGAACTGGTGTTGGGTGAGCAGCGAGCTGAAGACGAAGACGGGATTGTCGCTGCGCGCGTAGCTCTCGGAGTAGTTGATTTTTGGGAGCATCCCCGCGCGGGCCTGTGCGATGCGCGCTTCGGAAGCGCGCGCGCCCGCGGCGGCGCCGGCAACGCCCTTATTCTCGCGGATGGCGAGTTGGACGGCTCGGCGGAGCGACAGGGAATCCTGCGCCCACAAGGGAGCGGCGAGTAGAAATACCAGGCTGGTTCGCATATGGAGAAATCGAAACTGAAATGCGCTTCTGCCGGCAAGGATGCGGATTTGACCGGAGAGTGACAGGGAGACCGCGGAATCGGCGCTCGTGTCACCTTTGGCGGCGAGTTGCATCTTTCAGATTGGAAACCTATATGGAAGTCACCATTCAGCACCTCGGAGACGTGAAGTTCGAAGCCAGCGCGCGCGGTCATCGCGTGATCTGCGACCAACCGCCCGACAATGGCGGATCGGACACCGGCATGACGCCGCCGGAATATCTGCTGGTGTCCCTGGGGACATGCGCCGGGTTCTACGCCGCGCAATATCTGAAGGTCAGGTCTTTGGCACACGAGGGCCTGGAAGTGAAAGTCAGCGCGGAAAAGGCCACGGTGCCGGCCCGGCTGGGGCAGTTTCGGATCGAGGTCATCGTTCCGGAACTGGACGAGCAACATCAGGCCGGGGTGCTGCGGGCGGTGAAGGCGTGTCTGATCCACAACACCCTGATCCACGCGCCCGCCATCGAAACCGTGGTGAGCACGCCAGTCAAGGTATGCTCCGCGTGAGGGAAGCCGCTTGGGCATCGCCCGGCGCGGTCAGGCGTCCGGAATTTCGACCAATGTGATCCAGAACACGCCGGCCGGCGAGCGGTACGCCATGCGTTCAAGCAGCGCATTGCCGGCGCAGAACCGCAGGCAGTAGTCGCCGCCTTCCACCACCGAAGGCATGGACAGCACGACACCGCGCGGCAGCACCGATTTCAGGTTTCCGCCGATCATGTTCGCCAGTTCACCGATGGTGTCGCGCACGTCGTCGTCGACTTTTTCCGGTCGAGGAACCGCCATCAGGCGGCGGGTGAAATCGCAGGCCTGAGCGCGATCGCACTCCAGCAGCACCGCTCCTCTCCAGGCCCCGGCCAGATACACCGCCCCGGTCAGCCGGTCCCTGGCCGGCTGCCACTCCTGCCCGGCCGCCTCGACTTCGACGCCGAGCATGGTTTCGAAGATATCGTGCGCGATCCGCCCCAGGTCCTCTCGATAAGTGTCGATACGAAATACTTCCGGCATGGGATGCTCCACAAATTCAGGGACAACGGTACAGAACGGTCTTGCCTACCGGCACACGCTGGTAGACCTCATCCAAACCCAGGGTAGTTTCGCTGCCGCCCAACAGCAGGCAGCCTCCGCCAAAAAGGGTGCCGCGGATATCCGCCATGATCCTCTTCTTGGTTTCCGCGTCGAAGTAGATGAGAACGTTGCGGCAGAAGACCACGTCGAACGGGCCCAGGGAGCGCATGCTCTGCCGCAGGTCGAACCGCTCAAAGCGCACCATCCGGCGTACCTCTTCCTTCAATTGCCACTCCAGGCCCACTCGGGTGAAGTACTTCACCAGGAGGGAAGCCGGCAGTCCGCGATTGACCTCGATCTGATGAAACCGGCCGGAGCGAGCCCGATCGAGCACCTTGGTGCAGAGATCGGTGCCGAGAATCTGGATGTTCCAGTTCGACAAGCCCATCTCGAGGAGCATCATGGCCAGGCTGTAGGCTTCCTGGCCAGTGGATGAAGCGGCCGACCAGAAACTCATGCGCCGCAGACTGTGGCGCTGTTCCACCAGGCGCGGGATGACCTCTGTCCGCAGGGCGTCGTAATGGGGCATCTCGCGGAAGAACTGGGTTTCGTTGGTGGTCATGGAATCGACCACCTGCTGCTTCACCGCCGCGCCGCTGATTCCCCGCAGCAGCGCGCACAAATCGTTCAACGACCCCAAACGCTCCTGGTTCACGATGGGCATTAGCCGGGCTTCGATCAGGTAGTGCTTGTCCTGATCCAGCACGATGCCCGACTCCCGGTAGACGTACTCCTGCAGGAACCGGTAATTGCCCGGGTCCAGCGCGGATGTGCCGGCTGCCGTCGGAGGACTGTGTGTCGTGCTCGTGCCCATGAGACCTCAGTTCCCGCCGATCTGCCGCAAGACCTCCGGCGCTACCGCATCCAGCGGAGTCACGCAGTCGGCCAGCCCCGCGCCCACCACCGCCCCGGGCATCCCCCAGACCACGCTGCTGGCCTGGTCTTGCGCAATGACATACGCTCCCAGCGCCTTCAAAGCCTGGACGCCGCGCATCCCGTCGTGTCCCATGCCGGTGAGGACGACCGCCAAGGCGGATCCTCCGTAAGTCTCCGCTACGGACCGGAATAGAACATCCACCGCGGGGCGGCAGGAGTTCTCCGGCGGCGACTGGTCGAGACAGGCACGCACCGCTTCGCCTTCCTTTTTGATCCGCAGATGGTAGTCCCCGGCGGCGATCAGCACCTTCCCGGGTTCCACCCGGGCACCCTGGACCGCCTCCTCGATCTTGAGCTTGGAACCGGCTTGCAGCCGCTCGGCCAGCAGCCGGGTGAACATCGGCGGCATGTGTTGGACGATCAGGATCGGCAGAGGAAAGCCGGCGCCGAACCGGGGCATCAGTTGCCCGAGCGCTGCCGGTCCTCCGGTGGAGACGCCGATCGCCAGGACCTTTGGCCGTATCGCACGCGCCGCGGGGAGGGAGCGAGCGACCTCCGGCCGTACGACCATCGGCGGCGGAGGGCCTTCCGCCGCCAACTGGAAGAACTGTTTGATCTTGGGGATCAGATCGTCGCGCAGACGCGCGATCGAACGGTCCAAGGACCCCACGTTGGCGGCCTTGGTGACATAGTCGTCTGCGCCCAGCGCCAGCGCCTCGAAAGTGGATGCGGCGCCGCGCTCCGTCAAAGTGCTGAACATGATCACCCGGAGTTCCGGATATTGGCGGCGCATGCGCCGCAACGTCTCCAGCCCGTCCATCTCCGGCATCTCCACGTCAAGCGTGACCGCGTCCGGGTTCACCTGCGGGATGCGCTCTAGTGCCAGAGCGCCGTTGGATGCGGCGCCCACCACCTCAATCAGCGGATCTTCCTCCAGGGCATGGGTCACCAGTCGGCGGATCACCACCGAATCGTCGACTATCAGCACGCGGATCCGGCAACCCGGCGCCAGTTGTTTTCGGGCCCTGGCTGTCATGCCACCTGCTCCAGCAGCCCTACGAGACGCAGTTTGTCCGCGACGATCTCCTTGGTGAATGGTTTCATGATGTACTCGTTGGCCCCCGCCTCCAGAGCCGATACCATTTGCTCGATCTCGGTTTCGGTGGTGACCATGATCAGGACAACGGATGACATGGCCGGGTCGCAGCGCACCTGCCGGACGAAATCGAGGCCGCTGATGCCCGGCATGTTCCAATCCACCAGGATGAGCGATAGTTGATCGGATTGAGCGGGCAACAAGGTGAGCGCCTCGTTGCCGCTGGCTGCCTGCGAGACCTCGAAGCCGAGTTCGCTCAAGGTTCTAGTCAGAATCAGCCGGATCGCGCGCGAGTCGTCCACTACCATGGCCTTCATAAATGCAGATTCCTTTCGTCAGCGTGCGGCGGCGCGCCGGACCCGGATGGACGGGCGCGCCGCCGCCCGCTTCAGACTGTGAATTCGGCAACCAGGGTTTGCAGTTGCGCCGCCATCTGGCTGAGGGCCCTGGCGGCTTTCTCCGTGTCGACGGTTCCAGCCGTGGTGCTCTTGGCCGCCTCGGCCACGCCGGTGTTGTTCTTGGCAATCTCGTTGGTGCCCCTGGCCGCTTCGGCGACGTTGCGGCCGATCTCATTGGTGGTGACGGTCTGCTCCTCCACCGCCGAGGCGATGGTGTTGGAGATGTCGTTGATCTGGTTGATGACGGCGCTGATTTCGGCGATGGCCTGCACGGCGCCCTTGGTGTCGCCCTGAATGGCTTCAATTTTCTGGCCGATATCCTCGGTCGCCTTGGCGGTTTCCTTGGCCAGTTCCTTGACCTCGTTAGCCACCACGGCGAAACCCTTGCCCGCCTCGCCGGCGCGCGCCGCCTCGATGGTGGCGTTCAGCGCCAGCAGGTTCGTCTGTTGCGCAATGGAAGTGATCACCTTGATCACCTGGCCGATCTCGGTGCTGGAGTCGCCCAGTTTGGTGATGGTGTGGTTGGTGTTGTCCGCCACGCCGACGGCATTCTTAGCCACCCGGGCCGCCTCGTTGGCGCTCTTGGCGATTTCCCGGATGGAAGCCTGCATCTGCTCGCTGCCCGAGGCCACCACGGAGACATTCTTGGAGACCTGCTCACTGGCGGCCGAGACCACGTTGGCCTGCGTCGCGGTTTCCTCCGCGTTGCCCGCCAACTGCTGGCTGATGGCGGAGAGTTGTTCGGACGAAGCCGCCAAAGACGAGGCGTTCTGGGCAATCTGCTGAATGCTCTTTTGCAGGTCTTCGGCCATCCGGTTGATGTTGTTCTTAAAGGTGGCGTGTTCCCCCTTGTACTGCCCGGCGACCCTCGCGGTCAGGTCTTTGCGGGCAATCTTCTCGATCACCTGAGCGGCCTCGTTGACCGGCTCCAGGACCGCGTCCAGCGTCTGGTTGACGCCTTCCACGATCTTGCGGAAATCGCCCTGATGCTTGGTGGCGTCGGCGCGGGTGGCGAGTTTGCCTTCCACCGCGGCCTTCACCAACAGGTTGGCGTCGGTCACCAGCGCGTTGACGTTGTCCACGCAGTTGTTCAGGTTGTTCTTGAGGGTGTTGAAGTCGCCGTTGTAGGTATCGGTGATCTTGGGCGGGATGTCGCCCTTGGAAATCCGGTCCACATAACCGGCAGCCACGTTGAGCGGGCCGATCACCGCGTCCAGCGTCTGGTTGACGCCTTCCACGATC
>JBEKDV010000272.1:0-10849 GCA_050014175.1 Candidatus Solibacter sp.
GTGGACCTCGCCACCGCCACGCTGCATTTGAGCGCGGCCGACGCGGCGGCGCGCGGCATCCGCCATGCCGACCAGGTGCGCGTGTATAACGACCGCGGCGCCTGCCTGCTGATGGCCAGCGTGGACGGGCGGGTGCGGCCCGGCGTGGTATGCGCGCCTTCCTCGCGCTGGGGCAAGCGCTCGCCGGACCGGCACAACATCAACGCGCTGACGAGCGAGCGGATTACCGATTTCGGCGGCGGCGCCACCTTTTATAGCTGCCTGGTACAAGTAGAGAGAAGCGGAGACTGATGACACACAAATTTTCGACCGAGCGCCGCGCCGCCGTGCGCCTGTGCTGCTCGCTGCTGCTGGTGGCGCTGGTGCTGGCGCCGACGGGGTGCAAGAGGAAGAAGGTGCGGGTCGGGGCGACCGATGAGGAGACGCCGAAAATGATGAGCGTCCTCAACATGGGCGATCCGAAAGTGGAGCCGCAACTGGTGAAGGGCTTCCATGGCATCGAAGCCAACGCCTGGCGCTGGACCGAAAAACAGTTCACGGTGGCGCTGCGCCCGCCGTTCGGCTCCGGGCAGAAGGGGGCGAAGCTGATCGTCAAGCTGACCGTCCCGCCGGTGACCATCGAGAAGCTGAAGAACGTTTCGCTCTCGGCAACCGCCGGAGGCAGCGCGCTACCGCCCGAGACGTACACCACGGCCGGCGACTATGTTTACGCCCGCGAGATCCCGGCGAGCCTGCTGACGGGAGATTCGCTGCGCGTGGATTTCCAGTTGGATAAGGCCATGGCGCCGAGCGGCGCCGATATACGGGAACTGGGGATCATCGTGTTGAACGCCGGCCTGGAAAGCAAGTGAGCCCCGTGCAGGGCGGCACGCGGCCGGTGCGGTGTTCGGCCAGGCTGGCCGGCGCGGCTTACTGGCTGGTTCCCTCGCTGCTCTGCCTGGCGCTCTACTGGCGCGGCTTCACGGCGTGGTTCCGCGCGGACGATTTCGCCTGGCTGGGGACCGGCCTCTACATCCGGAACTTCCACGATTTTCTGGTGGCGATCTTCGCGCCGCAGGCGCAGGGGACCATCCGTCCGCTGAGCGAGCGCGCGTTTTTTCTGGTGGGATTCAGCCTCTTCGGGCTGGACGCGCTGCCCTTTAAGATCGTGGTGTTCGCCACGCAGTTCGCCAACCTGGCGCTGGTGGCCTCCATCGGCGCGCGGCTGACGGGGTTGCGTTGGGCGGGCTTTTTCGCGGCTGTTTTCTGGGCGCTCAACAGCTCGGGCATCGAGCCGTTGGGCTGGAGTTGCGTCTACAACCAGGTGATGTGCGGCTTCTTTCTGCTGCTCGCCTTTTACTTTCTGCTGCGCTATGTGGAGACGGGCGAGCGGCGCTACAACGTGTACCAGTGGGCGGCATTCCTGGCGGGATTTGGCGCGCTGGAACTGAACGTGGTGTACCCGGCGATCGCGGCGGCGTATACGCTGCTGGTGGGGCAGGCGGGGTACCCTCTGGGTCCGCCTGCCAACCAATTTCTTCCCAACTCCTCGAGCCGTAGCCACTATTTCCGCGCAACCCTCCCCATGTTCGCCGTCTCCCTGGTCTACGCGCTGGCGCACAACGCCGCGGCGCCGGCGTGGAAAACGGGCGGCTACGCGATGCATTTCACCGGCTCCATGTTCCGCACGCTGGGCAAGTATTGGACGTGGTCGGTAGGGCCCACGTTCCTGTTCACGCCCTACTACCTGCCGAAGTGGCTGCTGCCCGCGGGCATCGCGGTGGTCTCCGCGGGCCTCTTGGGTTTCCTGGCATGTAGGCTGCGCGCGGGCGGGCGGGCGGCGCTCTTTTGTCTGGTCTGGTATCTGGTGGTGCTGGCTCCGGTGTTGCCGCTGCGCGACCACCAGACGGAATACTACGTGTTCCTGCCGGCGATCGGGCTGTGCTGGCTGGGCGGATGGGCGGCGGTTTCCGGCTGGCGCGAGGGAACGCGCGGGCGCGCCGCCGTGATGGCGCTGGCCGCCATCTACGCCCTGATGGGGGTTCCCACACTGCTTGCGACGTCGCAATGGAATCACGCCATCACCCTGCGCGTGCGCACTCTGGTGGAAGGCGTGGCGGGCATACACGAACGCTATCCTTCGAAATCCATTTTGCTGGAAGGGGTGGATACCGATCTGTTCTGGAACGGCGTGCTGGACCGCCCGTTCCGGCTGTTCGGTATGGATCATGTCTACCTGGCGCCGGGCAGCGAGAAGCGCATCGCCGCCCATCCCGACCTAGGCAATATCGACGACTATATCCTGCCCGCCGATGTGGTGGCGCAGGCGCTCAAGCGCGAGGAACTGGTGGTCTACGACGTGCGCGGGGCGCGGCTGCGCAACATCACGGAAGTGTACGCCGCGCTGCCGCGGGAAAGCGGACTGCCCCTGCGCGTGGATGCCGCCAGCCCGCTGACCTCGTACCTGCTGGGTCCGGAGTGGTACGGGAGCGACGGCGACCATCGTTGGATGCCGCGGCGCGCCAGCCTGCGCATGGGTGCGCCTGCCACCGGCGGCCAGCGGCTCTATCTACGCGGCAGTTGCCCGGACGAGCAACTGCGCGCGGGGCCGTTGCCGGTGACGGTGACGGTGGAAGGCGTGGCCATGCCCGCCATGGTAATCCGGCCGGGAGAGAATGCGTTCGAGCGGGTGTTCGCGCTGCCCGATGCGGTGGTGGGGAAGGCGGAGATGCGCGTGACGGTGGAAGTGGGCCGGGTCATCCGTCCGGCCAGCGACCCACGGGATCTGGGGCTGGTGTTCGGGTCGTTCGAGGTGCGGTAGCAAAGTGGGGCAGGCGGCCGGCCTGCTAGAATCGCTACAGAACCACACTTTCCATGAAGCCGATAATTTTCGGACTATTTCTGCTCGCCCGCGGGCTGTCGGCGCAGCTTGCTCCGGGTGATCAGCACGTCGCCTGGAAGCTCAGTGTGGAGCCCGCCGCCGCGCCGGCCGGCGGCAAGGTGCTGGTGCGCATGTCGGGGCACATCGACGACGGCTGGCACCTGTACTCCATGTCCACCCCGGCGGCGATTCCGACTAAAATCCAACTGGCGCCCAGCCCCGCGATCGCCAAATTTCGCGCGTTGCAACCGCAGCCGAAGCGCACCTTCGACGCCAATTTCAATTCCGATACCGAAACTTACGAGGGCGACGTGGCCTTCCTGCTGGAACTGGAACTGAAGAAGGACGCCCCCGCCGGCGCGGCGGAACTCTCCTTCTCCGCCCGCTACCAGACCTGCAATCCCAAGATGTGCGTGCCTTCGAAGTGGACCGGCACGGCCACGCTCACCGTGGACCCGGCCGCCGCAGTGGCCGCGGTTGCGATTCCCACCGGGTACTCCGAACCGCAAGCGCCGGCGCCGGTCGCATCGTCCACTGGGGCCGCGCCCGCCGAAGGGCTGCTCGGGTTTCTCGCCGTGGCCTTCGGCTTCGGCCTTGCCTCCATCTTCACGCCGTGCGTCTTCCCCATGATCCCCATCACGATGTCCTATTTCCTCAACCGCGAATCCGGGGGGAGGCGCGAGAGCATCGTGCAGGCGCTGGTGTTCTGCCTGGGAATCGTCGTGCTGTTCAGCGGACTCGGCCTCGCCACCACCGCCATTCTGGGGCCGTTCGGCATTGTCACCCTGGGGAGCAACCCGTGGGTCAACGCGTTCATCTCGGCGCTATTCATCGCCTTCGGCCTGAGCCTGCTGGGGGCCTTCGAAATCACCATCCCCTCGGTGATCCTCACCCGCCTGCATCACTCGTCGAACCAGGGCGGCTTCCTCGGCAGCCTGCTCATGGGGCTGACCTTCTCGCTGGCCTCGTTCGCCTGCGTGGGACCGTTCGTGGGCACCTTGCTGGCAGCCTCGGTATCGGGCGGCAAGACGCGGCCGCTCGTCGGCATGGTGACGTTCGCCACCGGTCTCGCCCTGCCGTTCTTTCTGCTGGCGGTGTTCCCGTCGTATTTGAAACGCATGCCGCGCAGCGGCGGTTGGATGGCGCGCGTGAAGGTGGTGATGGGCTTCGTCATTCTGGCGGCCAGCCTGAAATATCTCAGTAGCCTGGACCAGGTGCTGCAACTCGGCTGGCTTACGCGCGAGCGTTTTCTGGCCGCTTGGATCGTGCTCTTTGCCATGGCCGGCCTGTATCTGCTGGGCTTCCTGCGGCTGGAAGGCATCAAGCCGGACGAACACATGGGGCTCGGCCGTCTGCTCAGCGGAATCGCATTCCTCATCTTCGCCATCAGCCTGCTGCCCGGCATGTTCGGCGGCAAACTGGGCGATCTCGACGCCTATGTTCCGCTGGGCACGCAGTCGGCGGGCATCGGTGGATCGGGCGGCGAAAGCGCGCTGGTGTGGATGAAGAATCAGTATCGCGAGGCGCTCGACCGCGCGCGCCGCGAAGGCAAGCTCGTGCTGGTCGACTTCACCGGCTACGCCTGCACCAACTGTCACTGGATGAAAGCCAACATGTTCACGCGGCCCGAGATCGCCGCCGCCATGAAGAATTTCGTGCTGGTGGAACTGTACACGGATGGCACCGACGCGGAATCCGAGGCCAATCAGAAGGTTCAACTGGCCAAGTTCCATACGGTGGCGATACCCTATTACGCCATCGTCGACGCCGATGAGAAGGTGCTCGCCACCTTTCCCGGCTCCACCGGGGATGCGGCGGAGTACCTGGCGTTCCTGAACAAGCCGGCGCCGCCCGCCGCGGTGACTGCCGCGGCGCCGCCCTCTGCGCTGCCCCAGGCATCGAAACTGGAAGGCGGCAGCATCGATACGGCGGCGCTTTCCGGCAAGGTCGTGGTGGTCAACTTCTGGGCCACGTGGTGCGTGCCCTGCATTCAGGAGATCCCCGGCTTCAACAGGCTGCACAAGGACTTCGCCGGGCAGGGCGTCGCCGTGCTCGGCATCTCCATGGATGACGAGGGCGCCGCGCGCGTCCAGCCCTTTCTCAAAAAGCACCCGATGGATTACCCCGTGGGCGTCGGGAGCGAGGCGCTCAGCAAACGATACAACCTGGATGAACTGCCGGTCACGCTGGTCTTCGACCGCACCGGCAAGCAGGTGAAACGCTTCGAGGGATTCACCAAGGAAGCCGACATCCTCGCCGCCGTCAGGCAGGCGCTATAACAATTTGGAGGCTCTCATGAAACTTCGTACCGCAATTCTGATTCTCAGCGCCGCCGCGCTGGCAACCGGCATGCCCGCCGCGCAGGTTCCCGCCACGCCCCCGCCCGCCGCCGCGCCCGGCGGCCGTGGCGCGCCTGCCGTAAAGTCTCCGGAAGTCTCCGCCGACGGCAAGATCACCTTCCGACTGCGCGCCCCCAATGCCAAGGAAGTTTTCGTCACCGGCATCGGCCAGCGCATTGCCATGGAGAAAAACGAACAGGGCGTCTGGACGGCCACCACCGACGCGCTGAAGCCCGACATTTACACGTATGCGTTTTCCGTCGACGGGTTGACCTTGAACGACCCCGCCAATCCGCTGTTCAAGACCTCTTACGGCAGCGCCGGCTCCAGCCTGGTGCACGTTCCGGGCGCTGTCAGTTGGGAGCCGGCCCCGGGAGTGGCGCGTGGCGCGGTCACCCGCCATTTCTACCACTCGGCCGTCGCCAGTGACGATCGCGACTACTGGGTCTACACGCCCGCCGGCTACGATCCGAAGCGCCAGGAGGCGTACCCGGTCCTTTATTTGCTGCACGGTTTGGGCGACGAAGCCGGATCCTGGATCGCCACCGGCGCGGCCCACGCGATTCTGGACAATCTGATCGCGCAGGGCAAAGCCAAGCCCATGATCATGGTGAATCCGCTGGGCTACGGCAATTCCGGCGGACCGGGCGGCGCCATGAGCGCCGAGATGATTCCGGCGTACGCCCGCACCATCGTGGAAGAAGTCATGCCGCAGGTGGAGAAGGCGTACAACGTGACCCGGGACCGCGCCGGGCGCGCCATCGCCGGCCTTTCCATGGGCGGCGCCGAGGCCACCTATGTGGGGCTGAATCACCTCGATAAGTTCGCCTGGATCGGCTCCTTCAGCGGCGCCTATGTCATGTGGCCGGGGGCTCGTGGGTCTCGTGGAGCGGCGACTCCGGGCGCGGCGCCTGCCGGGGCGGGACGCGGCGGACGCGGTGGGACTCCCACCATCGACGCCGAGGCCATGCCGAAGAACTTCCCGAACCTCGATGCCAAGGCCAATGCGCAAATCCGGCTGCTCTGGGTGGCCTGCGGCACGGCCGACAGCCTGGTGGGCGTCAACCGCCAGTTCCACGAGTGGCTGAACAAGCAGGACGTCAAGCTCACCTACATCGAGGTCCCGGAGATGGCCCACGTCTGGCCGCTGTGGCGCCAGAATCTGACCGACCTGGCCCCGCTGCTGTTCCAGGGGAAGGCTAAGTAGGGGACGGCCGCCGGAATCCCCACCAGAGCCAGAATATCGCGCCCAGCCAGGCCACGCCGCTGACGCCGGCGCCTGTCAGGAAGCGGGTGGAGCGGTAGCGCACCACCAGTTCATGATCGCCCGCCGGAACCACGGCGCCGATCAGCGCCACATCCACCGGGACCACCTTCACGGCGCGCCCATCCACCAACGCCTCCCAGCCCGGGAAGTATGGCGCGGCAATGCGCAGCAGCGTCTCGTGCTCCGCCCGGTAAAGCGCGCGGTAGACGTCGCCTTCATACCCTGTGATTTGCACCTTCGCGCCGCCATTGCGTGGAATCGGTGCGATGCCTTCCGCCACCGCTTCGCGCGCCGGATCGAGGGATGCCAATCGCGCCGCGGCCTCCGCCCTGCCGGGCGCCGCCGATACCGTTTCCGGCGCATAGATGCGCGGCAGCGCGGCGGGGTTGGTGCTGAACATGCCGTTCGTCGAGTTCAACGTGGCGGTCACCGCGAGGCCGTTCAGGAGCCTGGGATTGGCCACTGCGGCCTCCATATACTGCGCGTAGCGCGCGAGTTCCAGCGGGTTGTAGCCGAACGTGACCTCCATGCGGTTGTCCAGCGACCCGTTGAGCGGTCCGAAACTGGGCGACGCGTTGGCCGCCCAGATGCGGTGCAGCGGATTGGCGGTCAGCGGCGCGGCTGCCGTCCGGAAGCGAGCTTCCAAGGCGCCGTAGCGATCCTGGAAGTTCTCGCGCGCGTAGGCCAGGCCGTTGCGCTCCATATTCCAGTAGTAGAGATCGAGCCCCGTGACCGCCACGAGCGCAATGGCGATCCACGGCGAGCGGAAGCGCGCACTCAGCACGCCCACCCCAGCCGCGGCCAGCAGCGCCAGCCCCAGCGCCGCCACAAACCACATCTGGACCGGCGCGCGCACGCTGCGGAAACCGGGGAGCAAGCCGATGATCGAGTACAGCCCGCCCGCCGGCCCCATGGCGTACCACACGCCCGGCACCGCCAGCGCGAGGCCGTACCAGCGCTCGCGCGAAGCGAGGCCGAGCAGCGCCAGGGGAACCAGCAGAATGCCCATATAGAGGTAGAACTGCGTGATGTCCTGGGGCCCGGTGTAGCGCTCCGGGTCGAGCGCGCCGTAATGATCGGGGCTGACGAGCGTCGCTAGCGCCTCCGGCACCAGCGAGGCCCCCGCATCCTTGGAGTAATCCGCGCCGGCGCGCACCGATTCGGCGGTCAGTTCGAGCCCCGGCAGCACCATCACCGCGGAAAGCGCCGCGCCAGCACCCACCGCCACAAGCAGGGCCACGGCGCTAGGGCGCAGCGAACCGCGGGAGACGGCGAAATCCGCCGCCAGAAAAACCGCCAGCGCGAAAAACGCGTACAGCGCCGTCTGAAAATGGCCGACCAGAACGATTGCGCCCGCCGCCATGGCGAGCGCCGGCAGCCATCGCGCGGAGTGGGACGCCCTCCTTCCCGTCCACAAAAGCCATGGTGCCAGACTGGTTGCCTGAAAAGGTCCCGGGTGCGAACTGTTCTCCGCAAACACGCCGGAGAAGGCGAAGAAGAGGCCGACGAACACCGCCGCCGCGCGGCTGCGCAGGAGATCGCGCCCCAGCAGGTAGCCGCCCATCGCCGCCAGCAGGCAATGCAGCGCGAGCTGCCACTGGAGGGCGCGCGGCGTGATGCCCGCCAGGAAAAACGGCCAGTTCAGCGGGTACCACGCGCCCACCTGCGGATCCGCCAGGAACGGCATCCCGGAGAACACATAGGGCGTCCAATGCGGCAATTTGCCCGCGTGCAGCATTTCCGAGAGGTAGTTCTGCGCGCTGTATTGCACGTCCACCGCGTCCCACTGGATGGAGGCGTTGGCGGAGAACAGCGGCTTGAAGTAGAACAGCAGAACGGCGGCCGACAGGCCGAGGAAAATCGCGCGGGGGCTGGCTAACCGGTCCCAGGTGTTGGAGGCATGACAGACCACGGAAGGCGATGGTCTGTCCCACTTCCGCTCGCGCTTTTTGGAAGCCATTGCAGGCTTATTTTACTGTTTTTCCTTGTCCTTCGTGGGCGATCCGAAGGTGATGGTCGATTCGCCGGTGTACTTGTGATAGTTGCGGAAATCGATCACATTGCGCGAGCAGTATGCCGTGCCGCGCTGGCAGCTCAAGATCTCCGCATGCACCGGCAGCAGGTACTGCTTGGCATCGCCCAGCCGGATGTACTGGTAGTCGGTGGCCGATTCCACGTGGTCCAACGGAAAATCGCCGGGCATGCCCTTGGCTTCCATCTCGATGCGCAGCACGCGCGAGGTGGCCGGGTCGATCCACACCGAACCCACATAGGCCGGATCGTAGGTCTGCGCGGAGGAGTGAATGCTCCAGTGGGAGTTCTCGCGGGCGACTTCGAAATCGTACATCTTCGCCATGATGCCGCCGGCGCGCGAATCGTGGCGGAAGTGGAACACGGCGGCGGTGGCCGGGGAGAAGAGGTCCACCAGCACGGTTCCGAATTCACCCGTGCTCCAGGCCCCGCCGGTCTCCTCGATCTTCTTCACCGTCCGCTTGCCGTTGATCTGGATGTTGCGGTAGTCCTCGCGCCCGTCGGTGTAGAGCACTTCCATGGAGACCACGTCGATGGGTTGGAAATTCGCCGGCGTGCTCTCGCTCTGCGTGCGCGTGACCAGTTCGGTGCAGACGTAACTCGGCAGGGTTTCGGTGAACTCCATGGCGGCGTCGGCGGCGCGGCGGATCAACGGTTCATCTTTGCGGGGCACGATGCGCACCGAATCCTCGTCGGCATCGCCGCGGATGACGGAGGGGCGCGAGCCATCGGTGACGCGCTCCACCCCGGGATCCTGGGTCGTGGGAATACGATTTGGCGCCGTCTGTTCCGCCACCTCCGTCGCCCTCTCACGCGAAGGGTCGGCCACTCCGCCGCGCTTCAGCTTGGGCGGGCCGGGATCGTCGGCGGCGGGGCTGACGGGCGCATCCGATGGGGTGGTGCCGGCACGCTGCAGGCGCGGCGGAGCATCGTCGGTCTTGGCGGCGGCCGCCGGCGCAGCGGTGCCGTGCTCGGACCCCGTTTTGGGGTCGTCCTTCCACGTGTCCACTACGCCATCATCGCTTTTGGACGACGTGGTGGGGACGGCGCCCGCCGCCTTCTCCCAGTACACGTTGACCGCCGTCATGGTGGTCCCGCTGGGGTCCGATTGGGCTTCCACCGAAACCTGGTCGCCCAGGTTGAATTGGGGCGACTTGACCTCGTCGCCGGCCTTGAAGAACTTGGTCTTGTCGGTACGCCGGAAATCCATCACGCGCTTGTCGCCGAGTTCGACGCTAATGGATTTTTCCGCAAACACTTTCAGGTTGCCGCGAAAATTCGGCAGCGGGCCGGTCTGGTTGGGCGGGGGAGTCTTGGTCCGGCTGGTGCGGCCCGGCATCGGGACGCCGGGGATGGGACTTTGGCTCGGGTAACCGCCAGGATAGCCGCCAGGATAGCCGCCAGGATAGCCGCCGGGGTAGCCGCCGCCGGGATAGACCTGCGCCACGGCGGCGACGGACACTGCGAAGAGCAAAATTCCGGTTCTCACGCTGGATGGTAAGATGCGCGCGGGGAGTCCCGGGTTACGTTCCATTAATCTCGGCATGGCCCCTACTTTCCTCTCCGGCCGGCTGGGCGGTGGAGAGAGACGCTACTCACATGGTATGCTGAACCTCGGCTAAATTAAAGAGTGGAGATGTTTTGATCCCCCGCAGTCTGTTGCTCATCGATGCCGACCCCGCGGTCCAGAGATACTTGTCCGGACTCCTCCAGCGCGACGACCGCGAGATCCGGCAGGTGCCCGGCAGCAAGGAGGCGCTCGATCTCCTCCGTGCCGGTCCCTTCGACCTGGTGCTGGCCGGACAGGGAAATAACGGCTTCGACGGCCTGAAACTGTTGCGGCGCGTACGCTCCATCCGCCCGGCCACCAAGGTAATCGTCACCGGAGACCCCGAACCGCAGCGCATCCTGGCGGCCATCCGGCAGCGCGCTTTCGGCTATCTCCACCGCCCCCTGGCGCCCGGCCCGCTCAGTGAACTGGTGCAGCAGGCGCTCGATTGCGACACCTGGCAGGACGACATCCGCGTGGTTTCCGCCCGCGCCGAATGGATCACGCTGGATGTGCGCTGCAAGATCGACGCCGCCGACCGCACCACCCATTTCCTGCGCGAGATCACGGCCCACCTGTCCGTGCAGGCGGGCGAGGATGTGGCCTCCGCCTTCCGCGAACTGCTCATGAATGCCATCGAACATGGCGGCAGGTATGATCCGAACAAGCGCGTACGCACGAATATCCTGCACACGGCGCGGTCCATCATCGTGCACATTCACGACCCCGGCAGCGGCTTCTCCCTGGACTTTCTGCCGCACGCCGCCATCTCCAACCCGGCGGACTCGCCCATCCGCCACGTC
>JBEKDV010000273.1:0-10780 GCA_050014175.1 Candidatus Solibacter sp.
GGCAGAGAATCTGCCAGACGCGGACGAGATGGAAGCCGATGAGCACGGTGAGCAGGAAGGCGGCGCCCATCTGCACGCACTGCGAGAGCAGCAGCACCTTGCGGCGCTCGATGCGGTCCGCCACCACGCCGCCGATCAGGGAGAACAGAAAGATCGGGATGCCGCCGAGGAAAGCATCGAGGCCGAGCAGAAAGGGCGAGTTGGAGAGCTTGAGGACGAGCCAGCTCTGCGCGGCGATCTGCATCCAGGTACCGATGCTGGACGTGCAGGCGCCCACCCACATCAGGCGGAAGTCGCGATAATGAAAAGCTTTGAAGACCCGGCGGATCACGATTGGGTAGTATTCGGAAAAGCGAGCATGCCCCAGGGCATGAATTGGATTGTAGCAGTCCCCGGTGTCCCCGCGCTGCGGGCGGCGATGGAGTAGTAGTATACTCCCACCAATGAGCACTTCGAGGCGGAAATTCATCGAGACCTGCGCGTTGGCGCCGGCGATTCTGGGCGCGACCGATAAGACCGGTGCCAAAGCGCCCGTCATCGGCATCGGCAAACACACTTACGAAGCGATCCACGATTGGGGCGAACTGCCGGCGGGGATCAAGTACGGCAATACCCACGGCGTGGTGGAAGATTCGCAGGGGCACATCTACGTGCACCACACGGTCCATGCCACCAGCGAAAGCGCCGACTCCATGGTGGTCTTCGACGAAACCGGCAAGTTCGTCAAGAGTTGGGGCAAGGAGTTCAAGGGCGGCGCGCACGGTTTGCACATCCGGAAGGAGGGCAGCACCGAATTCCTCTATCTCTGCGATACGGCCCGCGGCATCGTGATGAAGGCCACGCTCGATGGCGAAGCCGTCTTCACCCTCGGCTATCCGGACGAGTCCCCGGCCTACAAGCCCGGCCCGGATGGCAAGAGGCCGAAGTACAGCCCCACCAATCTGGCCATCGGCCCCAACGGCGATCTCTACGTGGGCGATGGCTACGGCTCCAGCTACATCAACCAGTACAACAGCAAGGGCGAGTACATCCGCACCTTCGGCGGCAAGGGCAAGGAGGCCGGCAAGCTGGATTGCCCGCACGGCATCATCGTGGACCGCCGCGAGGGCAAAGCCATCCTGACCGTTGCCGACCGCGGCAACGCGCGCATCCAGCGCTTCACTCTCGCCGGCGAGCATATCGATTTCGTGGGCGGCACCAACATGCCGTGCCACTTCAATTTCTTCAAGAACGGCGACGTGGTGGTGCCGGACCTGGGCGCGCGCGTGACCCTGCTGGACCAGCACAACCAGGTGATCGCGCACCTCGGCGACGATTCCGCCAGCCCCTGGCGCGATACGCGCAAGCTCTCGCGCGACCACTTCACTCCCGGCAAATTCGTCGCGCCGCACGGCGCCTGCTTCGACCACAAGGGCAACATCTTCGTGGTGGAATGGGTGGAAGTGGGCCGCGTGACGAAATTGCGCCGGGTGGCATAAGGCTCCGCCTTGTGCATCCGAGCGCCAGCTCGGACTCGGTCGACAGCGAATGCCCCACTGTCCTCCCACCACCCCCTCGCACTCGCGTCCCCAACCGGGTAACATCATTGACTATGACCCGCCGCTCCGCATTAGCACTTCTCGCCGCTACCCTGGCCCGCGCCGCCGGACGCCTGCCCGCCAACAAGAACGTCCGTTGGGCGCTCGGCGCCAACCTGTGGAACTCGTTTCCGCGCGTCCCCTTCACCGACATCCTGGACGTCATGAAAGACACCGGATTCATCGGCATCCGCATGACGCAGTTCCCGCAAATCCTCAAAACCTACAACATCACCGTGCCGGAGTTGCAGAAGGAACTGTCCAAGCGCGGATGCCACATCATCACCATCTCCTACAACGGTCCCGCGCACGACCCCGCGCGCCGCGCCGACGTGATCTCCGGCGCCCGCACCGCCATGACCTTTCTCAAGGAGTTCGGCGCCAGCCACCTGGTGGTCTTCTCACCCAATCGCAGCAATGCCTCCGAGGCCAGCTTCCGGAGCATGTGCGAGTGCTACAACCAGCTCGGCGAGGTGGCCGGCGAGATGGGCTTCCGCGCCGGGTTGCACAACCACATGGGGCAAATCGTGCAGACCGCCGAAGAGGTGGACCGCTGCATGGCGATGACCGACCCCAAGCTGTTCTGGTTCTCGCCCGACACCGCGCACCTCTATCTGGCCGATTGCGATGTGGTCAAGACCATCGAGAAGCACAAGAGCCGCCTCATGCTGCTGGACTACAAAGACGCGCGCAAGGTCAGCGACAGGCTGCTCGACAATATCTTCGACCTGGGCGATGGCGACGTGGATTTTCCGCGCCTGCACCGCGTGCTGAAATCCATCGCCTACAAAGGGTGGCTCTGCGTGGATCTCGACGTCGCGCGCAAGGGACCACGCGTCAGTTACGAGCGTTGCGCGGAGTACGTGGTCGGCAAACTGGAGTCCATCTATGTCTAAGGTTACGCGCCGCACACTGCTGGCCGGTGTGGCGGGGAACGCGCTGGCCGCCGACCCGCGAATTCTCGATCCCCACGTCCACGTCTGGAAGCACGACCCCGCGTTTCCCTTCGCCGAGGGCGCGCGCGTCCCGGACCGCGACGCCACTCCCGAGACCCTGCTCGGGTTGATGAAGGCCAACGGCGTGGCGCGCACGGTGATCATCCAGGTGATCCACTACAAGTACGACAATCGCTATCTCGCCGGCGTACTGAAGCAATTTCCCGGCACGTTTCAAGGCGTCTGCCGCGTGGATCCGCTGGACCCCGCGGCGCCCGACCACCTCTCGCGTTTGACGGCCCAGGGCTTTCGTGGCGTGCGCCTCTCCCCTGCTGGCAACGCGACTGGCGACTGGTTCCGCGGGCCGCTCATGCCCCCACTGTGGAAGCGATGCCAGGATCTGAAGGTGCCCATGACGGTGCTGGCGCCGATCGCGCGCATGCCGGAAGTCGCTCTGCTGCTCGAAAAACTGCCGGACCTGACGGTAGTCATCGACCACATGGCCGATTGCCCCATCGATCAGCCCGCCGAACTCGAAAAGCTGATCGCCCTCAAGCGCTACCCTAAATTGTTCGTCAAGATCTCGCACACCTGGTCGATTTCCAAACAGCCGTATCCGTGGCTCGATGCGCAGGAGTACGTGAAGCGCCTCTACGCGGCCTTCGGGCCCGAGCGCCTGATGTGGGCCACGGACTGGCCCATCGTGGAGAACGTGTCCACCTACGAGCGCGCCCTGCGCGTGGTGCGCGACGAAATGAAATTCCTCAACGCCGAGGACAAAAACTGGATCATGAACAAAACCATCGAACGAGTCTGGCCTTTTGGAGGGTGATGCCATGCGAACCTTACTGACTCTTTTAATTTGCGGCGCGCTGCATGCGCAGACCGCGGAGCCAATCCCGGCAACTGACGCGCGCAATACCGAGATCCCCAATACCGATACCCACTTCACCGCGCCCACTTACAAGACGCTCTCCGAGTGGCAGGCGCGGCGCGCGCACCTGCGCAAACAGATTCTCTCCGCCGCCGGCCTCCTGCCCATGCCGCCGAAGAACGACCTGCATCCGCAAATCTTCGGACGCATCGAGAATAGGACCTACTCCATCGAGAAGGTGCTGCTGGAGACGCTGCCGGGCTACTATCTCGGCGGCAATCTCTATCGCCCGATGAAGGCCGCGCCCGCCGGCGGCTTCCCGGGCATCGTCTCCCCGCACGGGCACTGGACCTACGGGCGGCTGGAGCATGCGGTGAACGCGTCCATCCCGGCGCGCTGCATCAACCTGGCGGAGCAGGGCTACGTGGTCTTCTGTTACGACATGGTGGGCTACAACGATACCGTCCAGACGCCGCACGATTTCGGCAGCCCCGCCGAACAGCTCTGGGACTTTGGGCCACTCAGCCTGCAATTGTGGAACTCCATCCGCGCGGTCGATTTCCTGCAATCGCTGCCCGAGGTCAACGCGGCGCGCATCGGCGCCACCGGAGCCTCGGGCGGCGGAACGCAGACGTTTCTGCTGACGGCGGTGGACGACCGCGTACAATTCTCCGCGCCGGTGAACATGATCTCGGCCATCATGCAGGGCGGCGGACTGTGCGAGAATGCGCCCAATCTGCGCCTGGATACGTTCAACGTGGAGATCGCCGCCATGATGGCCCCGCGCCCCATGATTATGGTCTCGGCCACCGGCGATTGGACGAAGAACAATCTCACCGAGGAGTTCCCCGCCGTGCGCGCCATCTACCAACTCTTCGATAAGGCGGCCAACGTGGAAGCCATGCACCAGGACGCGCCGCACAATTACAACCAGGTGGCTCGCGAGGCGGTCTACGCCTTCTTCGGCAAGCACGTGCTGGGCGAAACCGACGCCGCTAAATTCAAGGAACGCGGCATCCGCCTCGAAAAGCTCCAGGACATGCTCGCCCTGCTCAATCGCACGCTTCCCGCCGGCGCCCTGGATTACGCGGGAATCTTCGCGCAATGGGTGCGTACCGCACAGACCCTGGTCCAACCAATCACCGACCGCAACCAGTTGCGCGAGATGCTGGAATTCGCCCTGGGCGCGGAGTGGCCCCAGCGCGTAGTCAGCGAGGCCAAGGGCGAGAAGATCGTCTTCGGCCGTCCCGGCCGCGGCGACCGCGTGGCCGGATTCTGGCTCCCCGGGGAAGGCCGTAAGGTGCTCTTCATTCATCCCGATGGCGCCGAGGCCGCGCGCCACAGCCCCGAGTTCGCCGCCCTGGTGCGTACCGGGCGCCCGATCTACACCATCGACGCATTCCAGACCGGCGCTGCCGTGGCGCCGCGCGACCGCGATGCCAAGATGTTCCTCACCTTCAACCGCGACGACGACGCCAACCGCGTGCAGGATATCCTCACCGTGCTGCGCTGGCTGGACGCGCCCGATGTCGAACTGGTGGGAGTGGGCAAAGCCGCCGTATGGTGCCAGTTCGCCGCCGCGCTCTCGCCGCAGCGCGTGGTGCTGAAGGCCGATGTATCGAACTTCACAGGTACGGACCAGGATTACCTGGATCGTTTCTTCGTTCCCGGCATTCAGCGCGCCGGAGGACTGCGCGTGGCGCGCCTGTTGACCGAGAATAGAGAGTAATGATCGCTACCCTGAACCCCGCCACCGGCGAGAGAGTGGCCACCTTCGATCCGCTCACCGAATCGCAACTCGAAGAAAAGCTGGCGCGCGCCGCCGAAGCGTTCCGCGCCTGGCGTCGCACCACGTTCGCCCAGCGCGCCGGCTGGATGCTTCGCGCGGCCGAAATCCTGGAAGCCGAGAAGGATTCGTTGGCGCGCATCATGACGCTCGAAATGGGCAAGCCGCTGGCGGCCGCGCGCCAGGAGGCTGCCAAGTGCGCCACCGCCTGCCGTTATTACGTCGAGCACGCCGAACGCCTGCTGGCCGATGAACTGGTGGAGACCGGCGGCGCCATGAGCTTCGTCCGCTATCAGCCCCTCGGCGCCGTGCTCGCCGTCATGCCCTGGAATTTTCCCTTCTGGCAGGTATTCCGCTTCCTCGCGCCGGCCCTCATGGCGGGCAACGTCGGCCTGCTCAAACACGCGTCCAACGTGCCACAGTGTGCGCTCGCCATCGAAGACATCGTGCGCCGCGCCGGGTTCCCCGCGGACGTGTTCCAGACGCTATTGATCGGCGCCGAGCAGGTGCGGTCGGTGATTGACGACCCGCGCGTCAAGGCGGTCACCCTCACCGGCAGCGAGCCGGCCGGCCGGCAGGTGGCGGCGCAGGCCGGCAGGCAGATCAAGAAGTGCGTTCTGGAGCTGGGCGGCAGCGATCCCTTCATCGTCATGTCCAGCGCCGATCTCGCTTCCGCCGTCCGCACGGGCGTGCAGGCGCGCGTCGTCAACAACGGTCAAAGCTGCATCGCGGCCAAGCGCTTCATCGTGGAAGAGACAATCGCCGATGAGTTCGAGCGTCGCTTCGTCGAGGCCATGTCGGCTCTGGTGGTGGGCGACCCCATGCAGGAGGCCACCGAGGTGGGTCCGCTGGCGACGCCCGTCATCCTGCACGAGCTCGGTGAGCAGGTGCGGCGCTCGGTAGCGGCGGGCGCGCGCGTGCTCACCGGAGGGCACCGGCTCGAGCGTCCCGGCAATTACTACGCGCCCACGGTGCTGGTCGATGCGCCCGAGAATTCGCCGGCGTACTGCGAGGAGCTGTTCGGGCCGGTGGCCGTGCTGATGCGCGCCCGCGGAATCGATGCGGCCATCCGCCTGGCCAACGATACGCGGTTCGGACTGGGAGCCAGCGCGTGGACCCGCGACGCCCTTGAGCAACAGCGCTTCATCGAAGAGATCGACGCGGGGATGGTCTTCATCAACGGCATGGTCGCCTCCGACGCGCGCCTGCCCTTCGGCGGCGTCAAGGCGTCGGGGTACGGGCGCGAACTCAGCGCCTGGGGAATTCGCGAATTCGTCAATGTGAAGACCGTCGTGGTGCTGTAGGGTGCGGCCGCGCCTCCGTGGTGTCCTGCGCCGCCAACCGAGGCCCGCCACCCCATTTTCCTCTTGGAAACAGCCGGAAAACCGGCCAGATCTGTCCGGTTTCGCGCCTACGGCCGCCGCGCCGTGGCGTCCCAGCCGTCCGTGCCCGCCAGAAATCGCTTGGTGTCGTACTGTGCCGCTTCCGCCGGCGTCAGCTTTTTGGTATGCGCCTCGCGCTCCGCCGGATGCGCCCCCGGACCGCTGTTTTGGAACTCGGCATAGCTCACCGTGTCCATGTAGTGGGTCTCGCCCGGGTGCCACTCCCGCCATCCCGCCGCGTTGATATGCGCCCCCATCTCGGTATGCAGAAATACCACGCTGGCATACGGCCGCCAGGGACGCCCCAGCCACACGTTCTCCACCCCCGGCGCGGCCGTCAGTTTGCACCGCTGGAACACGAACGCGCTGTCCTGCCCGGCGGAGTTCTTTCCCTGCGCCGTGATGTATCCGATCGAATGCGCCGTGCTCCGGATCTCGCAGCCCTCGAACACCGCCTTGCCATCGCCGAAGATGAAATCCACGTTGCCCTCGACATAGCAATCCACGAAATACTGCCGCTTGCTACCCGCGTATACCGTGTCCTGATTGCCCACGAGGCGCACGTTCCGGAATACCGCGCGGTCGCCCGTCACCAATAGCGCCAGCGCCTGCGATCCCACCGGCACCTGCTCGTGCGTGCGGTTGAAATCGTTGGCGAAGGTGATGTTCTCCGCCGTGAAGTTGTCGGCGCGCACGTTCACCGTCGCCGAATTCATCGTGCCCCCCGACGTCCCCGCGCTCTTGTCCGCCACCACCACCGTTTTGCTTGCGTCCTGGTAGCTGCTGCGGATCGTGATGTTCGGCTTGTCGATGGTCAGCACTTCGTGATAAGTCCCCGGCGTCACCGAAATCACCGCGCCTTCCGCCGGCGCCACGTCGATCGCCCGCTGGATCGAGTAATAGTCGCCCGTCCCCGAGCCCGAGACGTACAGCGTCTTGTCCTCCGCCGGAATCGTCACTTTCGCTTCCGGCGCGGTCGGCGTCTCCGGAAAGCGCACGAACCGGTCCTCGCAATTCACCGGCGCCGCGCTCCCGCCCAGCTTCGTGACGCTCACCCCGGCGCCGTCCCAGGCCAGGTTGCCGCCACTCGTCTTCACCACCGAATTCGACGCCGTGATCTGCCGCGGTTTCACCCCGTCCACCACCACGTTCTCCATGCTCACGCCGATCCGGTGCTCCCCGTCCATGCCCATCAACGTCAGCCACCCCGGCGTCACGCTGTGCACGTTCTTCAGCACGATGTCGCGGTAATCGGGCAGCTTGTTGCCGTCGAAGGTCGTGTACATCGAGGTCAGCACGATGGGGTTCTGCACGTTGCGCATGCACACGTTCTCGTAAGACACGTCCTGCACCACTCCGCCCCTGCTGCGGTCGCTCTTGATGCGGATTCCATTGTCCGCCCCGTCGATGCTCAGGTCGCTCACCCGCACATGGCTCACCCCGCCATCGGTGCCGCTGCCGATCGACATGCCGTGCCCCGCGTAGAAATGGTTGTGCACGATCGTCATGTCGCCCGCCCGGCCCGTCGCGCCCGCCTTGATGGCGATATTATCGTCGCCGGTGTCGATATCGCAGTACGCGATCGTGATGTTGGTCGAAGACGAAGGGTCGATGCCGTCCGTATTGCGCGCCGTCTTCGGCGTCTTGATCTTCACCCCCCACGCCGTGAACCCGTTGGTGCGCTCCACCGACACGTGGAAATTCGGCGAATTGCGCAGCGTGATGCGATACAGCGTGAAGTTGTCGCTCTGCCGCACGATCAAGATGCGCGTCACGCTCTGCGAGAGGTCCTTGATCTTCGCCTCCTTGGCCAGGTCCCACCACGAAACCTTCAGCCCCACGAGCGTCGCCCCGCCGCGCCCGTCGATCGCCCCATCGCCCATGATGCCGCTGCCCGGCGCCTGCTCCGCCAGCAGGAACGGCTTGCACCCGCGCCCGCGCTCGTTCACCACGCCGCAGCTTCCTGGCGTCAAATCGTAGTCGCGCGGATCGCGCGAGGCGAACAGCGCCGCGTCGGCGTCGATCAGCAAAGTGACGCCCGGCTTCAACAGCAGCGGTCCGCTGAGAAAAATCTGCCGGTCTCCCTCCGGCTTCAGCTCCACCGCTTTCCCCGGCGCGCAGCCATCGATCGCCTTTTGCAGCCGCGCCGTGTCCGGCCGCCGTTCGTCGGCGTCGGAAAGCGCGCCGCCCGGCGCCGCCAGGCGAGCCGTCAGCACCTCGCAGGCAGGTGGGAACTGGGGTTCCACCACCTTTCGCGTGTCCTGCGCATCGAGCGCCCCGAGCGCCAGCAGCAACAGCGTTAGTCTCATAGGTAGGTCGGCAGAATCTGCAGTTCCTGCACCACCGCGCGCGCCGGCAATTTCGCTACCGCCAGACTCATTTCCGCCACGTCCCCCGGCTGCAACGCCTTGGCCAACGTTTCCGGCGTCGGCTTCACCGGCCGGTTCTCCAGCAGTTCGGTCTCCACCAGCCCCGGACAGATCGCGCAGGTGCGTATGCCGTTCTCCTTCTCCTCCACGCGCACCGCGTGCGCCAGCCCCAGCAGGCCGCGCTTCGACGCCTGGTAGGCCGCGCCCGAAACATCGGCCAGCACGCTGGAAATCGACGCCACGTAAATCAGGTGCCCCGCGCCGCGCTGCCGCATGCCGGGCAGCGCCGCTTGCGTCGCGTAGAAGGCGCCGTTCAGATTCACCGCCATCATCGCGTCCCAGATCGCCGGCGTCAGCCGCGTCAGGGCGCGTTCCTTGGTGTTGATCCCGGCGTTGTAAACCATAATGTCGATTTCGCCCATACGCTCGCGCGTGTGCCGCACCAGCCCTTCCATATCTTCCAGGCTGGCGGCATCCGCCACGGCGATCTCGATCGCGGCATTTTCCGACGCCAGCTCCTGCTGCAACGCGCGCAGACGGTCCTTGCGCCGCGCCGCCGCCATCACGCGCGCGCCTTCACGGGCGAACAAAATCACCGTCTCGCGCCCGATCCCGCTGGACGCGCCGATTACAAGTACAACCTGGTTCGTTAGCTTCACACCCATGCCTCAGATTGTATCTTGTGGCATAAGGCTCCGCCTTGTGCAAAGCTAAAAGCGAGGTGTGCTGGATGAGAATTTCACTCTGCCTCCTTTTGCTCCCCCTCGGTGCGCTGCCGTTGGCCGCGCAACCCGAACGCCGCATGCACCAGGTGCCGGAGTTTCCCCCGGAAATCATTTCCCAGGAAGAACTGCCTCGCGACATCGTCCGTATCGCTCCCACCCACGTTCGCGTGGATTTCGAAAACGACCGCACACGAGTGCTGCGCCTGACCCTGGCCGCCGGCGAAACGATACCTACGCATGACGACCGCGCCGGCGTGCTCGTCTGCCTCGCCTCGTGCCGCATCCGTTTCACCATGCCGGACGGCGCCGCCCAGGACCTCGACCTCAAAGCCGGAGAGACCCGCTGGATGCCCGAAGCCCGCCGCGTCACCCGTAACCTCGCCGCCGGTCCCCTCGAACTCCTCTACATCGAAACCAAGCGCCCCCAGACCTGATGGTGGGGCAGGCTTCAGCCTGTCAATCCGCTTCGAAGCTCGGACTCCTCTTCAAACTGTCTCCTCTGCGGTGAAGAGACAGCTTCCCTGTTCGGCCCCTACCGCAATACCGGCAGCGTCAAATAGTCTTCCGGCACGAAGAAGCTCCCCTGCGTAACCCCCTGCGGGCTCACCTTCTGCAACTGCTGCATCAGCGCCCGGCCCGTGCACCCCCCCGCCAGCGCATCTTCGAAAGCGCGCGTCACCGCCATCGCCTGCGCGCCCGATTCGTGCGCGAACTCCAGCCGGAAGCGCCCGATTCCGGCCGCGCGCCACGCCTCCAAATGCAGGCTGGCCTCCTGCGCATCCGCGCCGAAGACGGTATTGCGGCAGCCCACATCGGCCATCACCGGATGCTCCCGTCCGGTCGTGTCGCGCAGCGCCACGCGGTGCTCTTCACACGGCCGTCCGCAATCGCGATAGCTGCTTCCCTTCGACAGGAAGCGGCAGAAGACGCAGTGCTCGGTGTGAAACACCGGCAGGTGCTGGTACGCCACTGCCTCGATCCGTTCGCCGCCCACCTGGCGCGCCAGATCGGCCACTTGCGCGGCGTTCAGATCGTAAGTAGGCGTAAGATACTTCAACCCGAGCGCAAAGAACTCGCCCGCCGTAAGCACGTTAGCCGCGTTGAGGCTGAAATCGCCCGTCAGCTCGCGCGC